>NZ_JAJEPR010000078.1:0-4598 GCF_020686945.1 Fusicatenibacter faecihominis
CTGATTGGAAATGGAATTGCTTTCGCCTTGCAGCTCGTCCTCATGGGATAGTCTTGGGTAAAGGGCGGTAATTGGTTGTTGGTTGGTCTGTCTTAACATAAAATCCTCCGTTTCCGACAGCCAGCCCCACTATTCCGTACCTTGATTGTACCACATGGGGCGGCTGTCTGTATAGCGGCAAAAGCGTCAAATCTGCTTCTTTATGGTCGGTCAAATCGCCGTTTTTTGTGTAGCAGCTTCCGCTTCCAGCACTTTCATCATCTTGTCGGCTGCGGTGTCGGTTGCGCCCTGCTTGAAGAAGCCGGAAACGGTAAGGACGGAGTTGCCCATGCGGATTTCCGTCACACAGTCCGGGCGGCGGTCTGTTTTGGTGGTGCTTGTCTGTTTCGTTTCTGTCATAGGCTCTCCTTTCGCTGCTTCATCAGTTGCTTTAAGCGTTCCAGCTTTTCCTGTGCGGTTTCCTTTCGGAAGTTGCTGCCCGTGAAGCGGACGGGGGCGCACATGGAAGTCAGCCTGTCATAGATACGGGCGTGGGGCGTGTCCTGCGGGTGCTGCAATTCCTCCAGCGTGAGGTTGGTCGTGGCGATCAGCGGCTTGCCGCTTCGGTAACGGCTGTCAATCACGCTGTAAACCTGTTCCAGCCCGTATTCTGTTCCTCGCTCCATACCGAAATCATCAAGTATCAGCAGAGGGTAGCTGCAAAGGCGGGAAATATATTCGTTCCTGCCCTCAAAGCTGGCGGCAAGGTCACCCAGTATCGTTGCAAAGTTTGTCATGCAGACGGCAACCTCTTTTTCCATAAGGGCGTTGGCGATACAGGCGGCAAGGTAGCTTTTTCCCGTCCCCACGCCGCCCCAAAACAGGTAGCCGATATTTTCAGCCTGCATGGTTTCCCAGCTCTCCACATAAAAGCGGGCGGTTTCGGTCTGCGGGTTTCTGCCGTTGTCATGCTCAAATGTCCAGTTCCGCATAGCAGGGTCGGTAAAGCCCCGGCGTTTCAAGTCCTCCACTTTTTCAAGGTGCTTCTGTCGGCTTTCGGCGGCTTGCTGCTTTTCACGGGCTGCCCGCTGGCAGTCGCACTCTGCCGGGTGGCGGTCACGCCCGAAACAAGTCTTTCCCTCTGCAAAATAGGCTTCTTTGGGCGTATGGCACTTACCGCAGTATAAAAGCCCGTCCTCGCCTGTGTAGTCCTCCGCTTCGGCGGTAGTGGCTGTAATGTCCGTAATCATAGCTTCAATTCCGTTTTTCATAAGCTCTCGCCCTCCTTGCATGAATAATCGGGTATGCCCTGTTTCGGGGCAGCCTTGCCTTTGGCAGCGTCCTCCTGCGCCCACTTGTAAATGGTGGCTGCATGGCTGTGGTACTGTTTCCCGGTGGAAGCGATATGGCAGGAAAGCCGGTCAATATAATACTCCCACTTGTCGGGCAACTCTGTTTTTAGCCCGGAAAGCTCTGTATCGGTCAGTATCACATTGTTGTATCTGCCATAAGCGGCGGGGGCGGGGTGTCCCGTTTCTCCCTCTCTCTCTTTTTCTATCTCTATCTCTTTCTCTAACTCTATCTCTATCTCTGGTGGACGAATGTCGGACAAATGTCCGCCTTTTGTCCGGGGCGGTAAAAGTGCCTTGTTTTCCAGTCTTGCAGCCCGTTTCCGCTCGGCTTCGGTAGAGGACTGTCCTATCATCAGCTCAATGTCGGTCATATAGAAAGCCCCGCTGTCAAGCTGCTCCACAAGCCCCAACTGCCGGAAAATCTCTAAAGCCCTCTCAACCGTCCCTATCTGGTGGCGGGTCAGTGTCGCTATCATCTGCGCTGTGTAGGGGATATGCTCGTCAAGCTGCAATTTCCCGCCGTTTTTCAGCGATTTTAAGTACAGCTTCAAGAGGATATTGGAGTATAAAATCCCGTCTTTCATATCTTCCAGCAGCACAATGGAGTCGCTGTCAAAAAAGTTCTCTTTCAGCTTGAGGTAGTAATACTTGCGGTTATCTGCCATTGTCCCTGTCCTCCTTTTTCCGGCGTTTGGAGTAGTAGTGGGGGCAGAGTATGATAACCGCCCGGAAGCTCTGCTTGCAGCTATGGGTACAGCCCCGGCAGAGGTCATTGTATGTGATACGATCGCAGGTGGAATTCCCGACTTTCACTTGCCGCAGGAAAAAAGACCATTCCAGCCGCCGTTTCTTGCTCATTCTTGGCATGGGTGCGCTCCTTTCTGCCGTTTCCGCTGGTGTGGCGGTATCGGCGGTAATTCTGTATCATCTCGGTATCATTTTCGGGTTTTTTCTGCCCTATAAGCCCGTTAAAAAATCCTTTGGTATTTGCGGATAGGGTACGGGGCAGCCCCCTTGTTCTGTATAGGTTCGGGTACATTTTGGGGCGGTTTTTATCGTTCCTGTTCCTGCCTTTTCACAGGCTTGCGCTCCCGGTGTAAAATCTGGTCGATATTGCCCTTGACAGTCTGTAAGCGGCGGTATTCCTCCCGTTTTGCCCGGTAATCGTTGTAGCCGCTGTTTTTCTCTTGGATAAGGGTTTCAATCTCTGCTTGCAGGGCTTTATAGCTCGGCAGCTTGGAAATGCCGTTTTCCCTGAAATAGCGGGCGGCTGCGTCTGCTATGATAAAGTCGCTTTCGTACTTCTGACGGTAGGCTGCTTTTGCTTTGGCGTTTTTCTGCTGTTTCAGCCCGTCCCGGACAGGGCGGGTCTTGGAATAGGCAAGCACCTGCCGTTGCAGCTCCTTTTTCCCGTTCAGCGTCTTTTCCATCTGCTTCAGCTCTGTAAGGCTTTCCCGCATGGCGGTATAGGCGGCAGAACAGGCTTCGTCCAGTTCCTCCGGGGAAGAAAAGCCGTACTGCTGATAGGCGGTAACGGTAGCTGCCATTTGCTTTAGGTTGTGCTTTGCCGCCCAGCGGTCATAGCCCACGCCCTTGCCCTCGGCTCGCTTGGCTTCCCGGTCAACCATGCGCTGCAAGGTGTTGTCTGCCGGGGTGGTTTTTGTGGTTTTTTCCCCTTGTGACAGCTTTTTAACCGCGGCAGGGTATTCGAGTATGGCTTTGCTCTGTTCGGCGGCTCTGTGGGCGTTCTGCGTAAGCAGGACAAGGACAGCAGCCTTGTCAAAATCGTCCCCCAGCTTCCGGGCTGTGATAGGCTTTGTCCTGTCCGGCGTGAGGTAGGAAAGCCGCCCCCGGCTCTCCTTGACGGTCACACCCTCCCGCAGCAAAAGGGAAGAAAATTCGTCAAAGCTGCCAGCTTGGGAAAGTGCCTGCCGTATCGTCCGGCGCAGCTTCGCCTTGTCCGTTTCAAACTTGGTGGGCTTGGTCGGCTGTCCTGCGGCTTCTCTGACAGCGTTCTCTTTATCAAGGGCAAGCTGTCCTTTCTTTGCCGCCCAGTATTCCCGTTCGGTTATCCGTTCCTTGCTGCCGCTTAGGAGGTCGATTTGGTAAAGCCCCTCCCGGTGGCACATCTCCATGACTTCACTCTTGAAATATTCCATAGCGGCGTTGGTGCAGCGGTGCTTGCAGCCCTCCCGTGTGTCGGCTGGTCTGTCCATGTAGGGCAGAAGCGGGACTTCATAAATCCGCAGGGAGTTGATGACGATATGCACATGGATATTGCCGCTGTGGTTATGCCCGTCCGGGTGGGTGCAGACTAAGGCTTGGTGTCCGGGGAAATGCTCTTTACAGAACTGCTCGCCCAGCTCCTGCGCCCGGTCTACGGTCAAGCCGTTGTCTGTCCCGTCCCGTGGGTCAAAGCTGATGATATAGTGGTGGCTTTTCACATCTTCCCGTTTTTGGTTTTTCTCATAGCGGAGATTAGCCCGCATACAGGCAACAGCGAAATCCTCGCCCCCACAGTTGAGGGAAGAAATGCGGTAATCCTCCCTCGGTATCAGCCGCCCGTTTTCATCAAGGGTGGGCTTCATGGTAAACTCGTCATGCTCAAATGTGAGATAGGCTTCCGCTGCGCCATAGTCCGCATTTTTAGAGCTGATATGTTTGAATGTTGCCAACAGCGTCACCCACTTTCTGCAAGACTTCAAACTTTAGGGCAGCAAGGTCGGAAACCGCCGCCCGTACCTCCCCGGCAAGCTGCGGGTAGGGGCTGTGCCACTCGTTCAGCGTCCGGGCTATCTGGTTTAAGTTGCCGCCGATCCTGCCGTATTCGGCGGTCAGCTTCCCGACAGCGGCAAGCAACTCGTCATTGACGGGGGAAACGGTTATGATGGGGCGTATGGCTGCCCCGGTTATGGCTTGCCGGATAAACTCGGCTTGGCTCATGTTGTAAGCAGAAAGCCTTTCCGCAAACTCGGCGTATTCTTCCTCGGTCATGCGTGTCTTGACTACCCGGCTGCGGTGCGGCGTGTTATATCGTTTTCGCATGGTAAAACCTCCTTCGGCTGTGCGTGGTGTCCTCTCACTAATAGGAGAAAAACAGGGTGTAAAGCGGAACTGTTTTTGAAAAATCCGAAAAATTATTTTGAGGGATTTTCCAGCGGCGTAAGCCGCATAAGCAGGGTTTGGGGAAGGCACTCCCCAACAAGATTCCCGCAGGGGCAAAATGAGCGATAAGCGAATTTTGGTACTGCGGTAGAATCTTGCTCT
>NZ_JAJEPR010000079.1:0-3099 GCF_020686945.1 Fusicatenibacter faecihominis
AATGGGGTGGCTCCGTTAGTCCGGACAGGTGGCTCTCGCCACACCGGACTGGCGGCTCTGCCGCACCGTAATATTCATAAAAAGGCAAACTGGTAAAAAATATAATTTTGATTCAGATTCAGCGGCTCTTTATGCTTATCACATTTTTGTCTATGAAAATGGAGATACAATAGTTGCCATTTTTCATAGACAAAATGGATCAGGGTGTAAAAGTGTATTTCTTGAAACAGCAAATAAAGCGTTGAAATCGGTTGGGTTAAAATTAGATATGGATCTTATAGTCCCACCGTTTAATGAAATACAGGGGGGTTCACCGACTAGAATGACACTCCAATTTACTAGAGAAAATAACTCAAGTGATATAGCAGATCATATGAAAGTATCTAAGAAAAAATGTATTATTCGTGATTTAGGGTTAAATTTGGAAGCAAGTGAAAATCGAAAAATTCTTGGAATAATTCAAAAGATGCAGTTAAAAAGAATTAATAAGGAAGATGCATTTTCCCAAATTAAAGCGGAACTTCCAAATTCAGAAGAATATAATGATGCAGAAATTAGATTAAAAATTGGGAATCAAGCTAAAAATGTAAAATGGAATGATTTTGAGCATATTATGGGAAATTATGATATTACTCAAAAACTTTATGAAGGTTATAGAGCAACACAAAACTTTGCTGAGGTGTTAATAGAACTTGCTGATGAATATTATCAAAGAATAATTGAATCGGAGGTAATATAGTATGTATGGTAAAGCGGTACTTGTAATAGCAACTACTGTTATAATTTTACTTATGTTATTTGGAAATGCAAAAGTACGAGTATTTAGTGTATTAGTAAATCAAATAAAAGTGTTTAAAAATGCAAAAACTGAAAAACTATCATGGTGGGATATTGTTTGCTTTATTATTATGCCAATATGTTTAGCAATAATTCTTACAATAGGATTTAGATGTATAATTGATGATGATTTGGCAAGTGTTTTAACAACAGTATTCGCTTTTGTGTTTACTGTTTTATTTGGATTTGCAGCTATTCTTGTAGGAAAAATGGAGAGCAATAATGATATAGAAAGAAAAGTAGTAGGTGAAACCTTTGTCTCTATAGTATCGTCAACTATACTGTCTTTGTTGGCAGCAATATTATCTATCATAATACTTGAGACGGAGTCTGAAATGGCTGAAAAAATTATATCTTGTGTTGTGTATAGTTTTTCTTTTATGATAATAATGTTACTGCTAATGATTACAAAGAGAACATTTCTTATATATAATGATAAGGATGAAAATGAGCAAAAATAAAAAAGCGTTTATTTTGAGCAGTAGTCTGCACCCCCTAAACTGACTACGATTTAACTACTACAGATGGAAATGATTTGCTTCATTTTGCACTTTTTTGTAAAAAATGTAGTAAATGAGAAGAAAATTACGATACCTTGAAATGCTGATAAAACCTTGCAAAATACGGCATTTCAAGGCAATTTGAGAGGAGAAAAAACAATGATTCGAGTACTTTTCGTATGCCACGGCAACATTTAAAGTATGGCGAGAAAGACTTGATTTTGTGGGATTTTCTAGATAGAAACAAATAATTTACACCTTATTTATACCTTTGGAAGACCGAATCGGAATAATTAAAAAAGTTGTCATAATTCAGTTGGCCAAAAAATAATACTACACTCAAAATCAATTAAAAAATCAATCGTAAAAAAATACGATTGATTTTTTGCGCATTTTTGCATATAATATAATCATTATGGTTGGAAAGGGAACGATTACTATGCGTGAAACAAGAATATTAGAATTCAAGGAAACGATTACGAATACTTTTTTGAAAACAGTTAGTGCCTTTTCGAATTACAATGGTGGAACAATTCTTTTTGGGGTTGATGATAATGGAAATGTGAAAGGATTGCCAGATGTAAAACAGGCCTGTCTGGATATCGAAAATAAAATCAATGACAGTATATCACCTCAACCAAACTATACACTTGAAATACAGAATAATGACCAGACGATAAAACTTACTGTAAAAAGTGGTCTTCAAAAACCGTATTTATATAAATCAAAAGCATACAAACGAAATGATACAGCAACGATAGAGGTAGATACATTGGAATTTTCAAGGCTTGTATTAGATGGAAAAAATATTAGCTTCGAAGAATTACCTTGTAAAGATCAGGAGCTATCTTTTAAAATTTTACAGTGTAAACTGAAAGAAAATATTTACATTGAAACTTTCAATCAAGATACTTTAAAGACATTGAACCTGTATGACAATATAAATGGTTATAATAATGCAGCGGGACTTTTGGCAGATAAAAATCATTTTTCAGGAATTGATATTGTTAAGTTCGGTGAGAATATCAGTATTATTCAAAAAAGAGTAACGTATGAACATATATCGGTTTTAGAAATATATGAAAAAGCACTTGCTGTATTTAGAGATTATTACCAATATGAAGTAATACAGGGGGCTGACAGAAAGATGGTAGAGAAAATACCGGAAGCAGCTTTCAGAGAAGCAATTGCAAATGCTTTGATTCATAGGGTATGGGATATTAATTCACACATCAGAGTTTCTATGTTTGATGATAGAATAGAAGTAGTGTCTCCTGGTGGATTGCCGGCTGGAATAACGGCAGAAGAATATTTATCAGGTAAACTATCTATTTTAAGAAATAGAAATCTTGCAAATGTATTTTACAGACTGGGATTAGTAGAGATATTTGGAACAGGAATTACACGAATCAAACAACTATATGCAGAGAGTTTGATAAAACCAGAATTTGAAGTGTCAGAAAATGCTATAAAAATTGTACTACCGATATTTGAAACGAATGTCAATTTAACCGAAGACGAAAAAGTGATTTACAAATTTTTAAGTAAGACGATGCTGAAACCAATAAGTGAAATTGCACCATATGTCCCATTTGGCAAATCAAAAACAACACAATTACTGAAAGCTATGGAGAAAAAGGGTGTGATTGCAGTTGAAGGAAAAGGTAGAGGAACAAAATATATTATTAACTAAAACTTCCCACACCGTATCGGTGTGTTGAACCTTGAAAATTCAATATTTCAGCCAATAAAAAAGGCATAA
>NZ_JAJEPR010000007.1:0-151059 GCF_020686945.1 Fusicatenibacter faecihominis
GATTTATGCCTTTTTTATTGGCTGAAATATTGAATTTTCAAGGTTCAACACACCGATACGGTGTGGGAAGTTTTAGTCAGTGATTACTCGATGATTGTAGCAACACGTCCTGATCCTACAGTACGTCCACCTTCACGTTTGTGAGGTTCTTAAAATCTCATTATTTTCTATGATTTTCGTGTCTATATTGTCCTGTATTGTGAATTTTCCAAGTTGTATTTTTATTCTTTTCATTTTTTAGTATCAAAATAGTATCACAAAATAAGTAATACATTCAAAACGAAGGATTGGTCTCCCAATCCCTCGAAATTAGTGGCTGGTCTTACGCTATTAGCTGCCCTTCCATTATCTATGATATGCACTAAATAAAAAAAGTAAACTAAACTAGCTTACTTTTTATGTAGCTGGCTTTACGTATATTAAATACAACCCTTCTACGCACTTATTATTCACAGCTGGCTTTACGCTTCTACACTACCCTTCTGTGATTTAAATTTATCATATTTTTCTTGAAAAGTCAATGCTATTTTGTGATCGACATTAAAACATATTATTATACTTTGATTACCTTTTTTCTCGAAATGAAGCTTTGAAGCATCTAACAATTCAGATAATACCTGTACTATATCATTAAAGGTCAGATTTCGAATTTCATCTTTTCCTAACTCTAATTCAATAGAGCCTTTTTCTATTTTTACATTATAATAAACATCATCAAATTTATTGTCAATCCAAAATTGATACATTTTATTTTCAAAAACTTTTTTCTCTGAATAAAATTTCTTATACTCATTCAATCCCTTTTGATTCGACAATTTAAAGTATTCTTCCACCCGCAAAATTACCTTTTCAATTTCCGCCGGTTCCGCACATACTAATTTTTCAGAATTGTAATATCTACTATGTATTTGTTTTTCTGTAACAATATTAATCTTATCAACTCGAGCAATAGAATTAGTTGAAACGATTCTACACCCAAAGCCTTGTCTTTTACATTTTTCCCACCGCTCTTTTGTATACGTCGTTAAGGGTACAACATAATACATTTTTTCTTCTTTTAGCATCCGTACAACCATCGCCGGGTGTACCCCTTTAAATTCGTATTCTTCTGTTCCCCCTAAATCTATTGCATAAATGCATCCATTAATAACCTTCTTCATCCGTATCTCCCTTTATGACTTAATATTTAACAGCTTCTTGAATTCTGTACGTCGTCCAGTATTAGATTGGTTTTTAAAATTAACATTCATATACCACTCACACAATTTATTTTCAACTTCTTTTCCCATATTATCTGGATAATATACAAAATATCCTGTTAAATATGTTATATAATCTATTCTATCTGGTTCTTGCAAATTGTGTTCCTGAATAAACTGAAGTGCTTTATCTAGTGCTTTCAATGTCAATTCAAAGCATCTTTGAATTTCTGAAGGTTTAAGACTACACAACTGGTTCTCTTTTGTATCAGATGGAATAGGAGTATATGCTTCTGTATGTTCCTTACCTGTTATAATTTCATATGCCGAATTTAAAGTAGCAATTGGATAAGAGACCTCTGTTTTTTTAGGGACAAAGAAGTTATAACCATGTTCCAAAAGTCTATCTCTGAAAATATTCGTATATTGCGTATAGATATCAATTCCATGAATTTTCATCTTTGAAAATCTCATTTGTAAAGCACTTACACGACTTCCTGCATTATTTAATACTTCAAACCATTCTATTTGTTCATCTTCTGACAAATCATCTGCTTGATTAATTGTATAATAATAATTTCTAATTTTAGTCCGGCACTGTAATAAAACAGGTAAAACATTTTCTTTTCTTAGGTATTTAGAATTCATAACATACGAATAAAACACGCTATCTTCTTTATTGAGCAGCTTTCCAACTGGAATCTGATATCTTTCTATTGCTCCCTCTACCAGAAGAAATCTTCCTTTTATTAAATCCAAAACTATATTTCGAAAATCCTCACTATCCGTATATGCTTTATAGTTCGTTGTCAGTCTTTGCTGTCCATCTACAATTGAAATTTGAGTTCTACTCATATCCTTAACTATTTCTCTCGTTATAAATGATACTTGTGGCACGTAATCCTGCAGATCATTAATCGCATTAACTGAAAGTGGCGAAACCGGAGCTTTTCCTAATAATTGATAATTTAAAAGAGAAATGCATTTATGCAAATTCCAACTCATGTCTCTCTGATATAACGGTAAAGTTATTTGCTGTTTTTCAATTTGCTGACACATACTTAAAACTGTTAATTTATGCGATTTTTCTGTAGGGTTAAATTCTGCAGCCCTAATTAGTTTCTGATTTATATTCATTTTTCACGTCTCCTTTTCTTCATACTATACTCTATTTATTATTTTGTCAAGCGCAGCGTCCATTATTTTTTTGCTTTTTCCATATTTTATGCTTATTTTAGTTTAGCTGCTCTTTTTTCTCGCTTGTAAATACTTATAAAAACACCGCTTAGCTATATAACTAAGCGGTAAATTCAATATCACTATAATTAAAAAAATAGCACCTATCTCTAAAAATGTCAAAATTTTTATCTCGCAAAACTTTATATATCCCCCGAGAAGTAACCTTTAAGCACCTTTACTGCATTCTCTGCATCATCGGTTTTCACGAATATATCCACACCATATATTCCAAATCCAGGTGCCCCATGCATTGCAACATTCGCACCTGCTTCCTGTGAAAAAGCTGCTATTCCATTTTGCTTTAACATTTCTACGAGTTGTTCTGTCTCTACTATATTCTGTGCATTATAAATTTTTGTCCATTCTGCCTTAGATAGGGAAGTTTCCTTTTTCTCCTGAACATTTGACGAATTCTGGTTTCTTTTTCGATTAATAAGTGCCAAGAGCCTAAGAACAATAAATGCCACAATAGTAATACCAATCAGAAATCCCAATGCTAATTGTGTTACCTGTGTTTCTGTAGCTCCCATTCTAAATAAACATATGCCATAGATGACTGTAAAAATTCCTGCACATATCACACTGGTGAGAAAATCTCTCCATATAGTAGCACTTTTTGGCAAACATTTATCCCATATTCCATTATACACCATAATAGAGGCATACAGGATTCCTCCTACTAAAGCAGTTGCTGTCTCTCCTAAAACCAAGCGAATATCCACCGTTAATAACATCTGAATAATAATCGCTAACACACTAATCACAAACATTGATGCAAATGCAAGATTTCCAGCCTTTAATGCTTTTTGTTTCACCCATTCTTCATACACCGCAACTTTGTCCAATATTTCTTTCATCTCTTTATTCATAGTCTGGCTCCTTTCTCCATCCAGGAGCTCTCTCATCTCAACATCGTAATACTCAGCAAGTTGAACAAGTATACTGAGATCTGGCATATTTATTCCTGTTTCCCATCTGGAAACTGTTCTTGCAGATACTCCAAACTTTTCAGCAAGCTGCTCTTGTGTAAGATTCTTTTCTTTACGACATTGCTTTAAAAAAGCTCCAATCTTTTTTGTATCCATGTCTCTACCTCTCTTCCATTTACAGCTTACCAATATATGCCAAAATTACCACGACATAAAACGAGAATCCGCTAATTTTCAACCGGACATCGTATGTCTAAAACAAATAAACGGTATTTTCACCCCAAAAGCATTCTATTCCTCTATAAATTAACCTTCTCTTTTATGTCTATCAATAAGCAGCATAATAAACATAACAAACCATATCACCCATGCAATTAAACAACCGATTCCTATATGCCAAATATCCATAATCATTCCAGCAATAAAAGGAATTGACATAAACATCATTCTCTTCCCATATGCCTTACACATAGCATTTTCATCATATTTTTTTCGTTCTTCTGCTGATTTCATATTATAACCAGACAAGAATTTGGATGCTTGTCCTTTTGACCTATAAAACCATATTCCAAATAAAAGCATGATCACTGCCATTGTAAAGTCAAAAACAATATAGAACATATAATACTTCCTTTCAGTCGATTCCACAAACTTGAAGTTATTGATCTTCTGAATCCAATCCAAGTTCTTTCAGCTCTTTTTCGTTTTGGATATCTTCAACAGTTTTCTTTCCAGTGATAGCACTGTAGGCTTCTTTGATGCCATTTTTCACTGCCCATTTGATAACGAAATACAGCGCAATCAAAATAACAATTGCGGTTCCTCCACTTATACCTAATTCATTCCACATAATTCAATCCTCCAAATTCCGATTTACCTTCACTTTATTTTACCATAGTGCTTTCTAAAGTGCTATTCTAATATATACAAAAGTGTAAAAGGGCAATCTTATCGACTGTCACTTACAATCACACACATACCAGGTTTTTCAATACAATTTCTTCTGCACTGGCTTTTATATTATTCATTAACCGAGCCCACTTCATCTGATCCTGTGACTTTAATTCTTCTGTTACCCTCTGTTTTTCTGCCATCTGTTCCATAAGCGTTTCCACCTGTTCTCTAGCTTCCTGATCAGCCTGATTCAGATGTTCATTCAGCTTTCCAGTCAATAACAGATACTGATATCTTGCTGATCTGTGTTCTTTTAAGAACTGCTTTCGTAACATTCCATATTTTCCATATGTCGGTTCTGCTTCGCTCAAAACCAGATCCGGCAAATAGTAATCTCCATGCAACGTATAACTCATTCCGTTTTTCTCATCATAAATCTGTTTTTTCATAACATTAAATCTCCAATCCTCTATATTTTGTTTTGTTCTTTTTATGCTGTTGATTTTCCATCTGCCTCTTTTGAGTAGCCCATTCTAACTGTTTCAGAACGCTTCCCTTTGGCATTTGTTCCATTCGACGCTGCTCTTCCAATTCCTTTTGTTCTTTAATATCCTGCTGCACCACATCCTCTACAGCTTCTGTTCCCAGAATACGCACCACTCTGTCATATCTGTCCGAGTTCTCTTGTAAATGTTGATTATCATTTGATAATTTTCCATTTTCTTTACGCACATCATCTAACTGCTTCTGAATATCAACACATTTCTCCGCAGATTTTTGATATTTGTTTTTCCAGCTTTCTACCGTTTTGTTAAGTTCTACAACCTTTCCAGCTAATGCAGCAATCTGATTCTTCATCTTGATAAACAATGGCTTGATTTTATTTTCTCTGTAAGGTACTGCACGTTCAAATGTTCCTGCCTCCGGTAAAAACGTCTTAATCATTCCATATTCTTTTATTTCCTTACTGGCATTATCCATAATCGGCTGCAGCATATCTCGACGCTCTTCCAGACTTTTTAATTCTTTTTCTGCGTCCTCTGCCCTTTTTTCTGCTTCCTGTTTCTCCTTGATTGCCTGTTCCTTGTCCTCCTTTAAAGTCTGGATATCTACTCTGGATTCCGCAATTTGTGCTGTCAGTTCTTCTTTTTCTGCAGTTAGATGCTCTTTCTCCTGCTCCAACTCCTGTACTTCCTTTTTTCGCTCTTTCTTCTTGAAGTTATAAACATCCAAATGTTCCTCATGAGTACCTTTCCGTTCCCATTCAATGCCATGCTGTTTTGCAATCTCTGCCAGGATCTCTTTTTCGTGGTTCATCCACTGGTTCAACTCTGTATCATGTTTATTTCCACCTTGAAATCCAAGACTTTTTAATGCCTGTTTCAACGAAACTCTGGTGTCCATTCCTTTTCCTTTCCAATCAGTCACATAAGGAATAAAATCAATATGTAAATGTGGAGTAGCTTCATCCTGATGTAGATAACACCCAAATACCCGTAGTGTTGGATTCCGTTTTTGGAAGTCTTTTACATACTCATCCAGCACTTTTATAGCCAGATTTCCTTCTGCTGTTCCGACAGCCATATCTTCTCGATTTCCAATTTGAAGAATCACTTCGTGGAACAACTTCTCTTGTTTTCCCTGTCGGATTTTTTCATAGTAATTTGTAATCTGTCTATCTTTTCTTTTCCCGATATTATATCGTTCTACAGCTTCATCAAACAGTTCTTTATAAACTTCTTTTAAATTCTCATTCTGATAGCAAATATTTAGTTGCACTCTGTCTGGATCAACATTTTCTGCTATAAATTCCCTTCTATTATGAGCCAGAGAACCTGTCCCGATCATACCACTAATTGTTCGTTTCAGCTTCATGTTCGTCACCCTACTTTCTAAAACCAGTGCCAGACATGGCACATAAATTTGTATCTTTACCAGCTATAGTATAAAAAGAAATCTTCGCCGGATACGGCGGTTTTGTTACTTTTGTCAAAAGTAACGCAAAAGCACTTTCGACAGCCGTTCCGTCCATCAAAAGTACCCTTGCGCCCTCCGGGGGTGCAGAACAGACCGAAGCGGAGCGAAGACCTATTTTATTCCTCCCGTTAGTCGGTTGGCTTCTGCGTTACTCTCTCGGCTAAATTATTCTGGTATTCTTGCCTGCACATATTCCAGATCTCCACAGTACGGTGTTCCTACCAAATACCATTCTCTTGCTGGATTCATCTCCATTCTTGTCCGTACCCACTTATCATCAACCAACACCTCAAGACCTTCTCCACAGTGAAATCCCGTATCAATCCATAAGTCTGATGCCAACAATCCATATCTGTCATTGCTACTGTTATATCCTAATCTTCCCTGTTTCATTGTATCTTTCTCCCTTCTTCACAACTATCAAATTTACAGTAATCTCACATTCCAGCCATAGTTTTCCGTCTGCACCTTACCAACTTTCTCCTTGTTTACTTCTCACAGGTGCGTGACACGCTCCTGTAAAAAGATAGTCAATAAGAACTGTTACCATCGAAAGCTCTCTTGCATTCCTTTTCTGTCCAGATACTCCTGCCGGAACTTTTCCCGTTCTTCTTCTGTTCGTGCAGTTTTGGATTTACTGTATACCTCACGATTTACCATTGCATCCAGCTTTTTCTCCAGACCTTTTCTTATATCATCTGCTTCCTGTTCCTGATCCAGTAAATGATATTTTATAATCTTTCCAAATAACTCCTCTGGAATCATAACGTTTTTCAAGTTCTCACCTTCTTACAATTTATGTAAGGACGCAACACTGCAATGTCTTTACAGATTGCAACCTTGCATTTAATTCCGCATTTTCTATATACTCTGCAATGTTGCACCCTTAATTTATTCTGGCTTAACTTTATCTAAATCCCAATACCAGGAATTACCGATTCGTCTTGCCTTAATTCCAAGTTCCTTTTTTGCATTTTCCAGTGTTCTTTTAGAAATATTCAACTCTTCTGCCATATCAAAGATTTCACTGCTTTGCACAGAATTTGATGTTTCTGCCAGTTCCCTCAGCATCTTTTTTGCCTGTTCCAGTTTATTTACCTTTGGAGCAATTCCACCAAGCACCTCATCTGCTGTGATTTCATAGTCACCTATCCACTCAAATCCGGTTTCTATCAGGCGAAATGCTTTGGAATGTCCAAATGCAGCCAGATTATTTTTAATCTGAACCACTGCTCTTAAGTCCGGTTCTCCCTCTATTCTTCCTACCAGTAATACGCTTCTGGCTACTGCAAAAAAGTCAATCGAACCCATTCCTCTATATGCAGCTTTATTTCCACCAGCTTTATTCATATGTCCGATTAATAAAATTGCACATTTATACTTTTCTGCCAGCAAGCTCAATCTTTTTGTCATATCCCTTGCTTCATTTGCCCGGTTCATATCCATTGTTCCTCCAAGGTATGCCTGAATCGGATCTAAAATAAGCACTCTCGCACCAGTCCGTTTGATAGCAGTTTCCAGTCTCTCATCTATCATGGAAAGTGATTTTTCTGTTTCATCTATAACCATGATTCTTTCACAGACCGCTTCTGCCAGCTCCAGTCTGGGTTTTACCGTATCTGCCAGCCCATCTTCCGCTGTCTGATAAATAATCTTTACTGGTTCTGTTACTTTCATATCGTTATCCAGACCTTCTCCTTTAGACAATCTCGCTGCAATATTTAATATCAGCGTAGTTTTTCCATCGCCCGGATCACCCTGAATGATCGTTAATTTCCCATAAGGGATAAATGGATACCAGAGCCAGTCCACTGTCTGGGACTGGACATCTGACATCTTTATCATTTTCAATTCTGTTTTATTCTCATTTCTCTGTTCCATAAATTCCTCCATTTTTCAAACTATTCTCGCCAATTATCTGTTGTTCTCTGGAAGAATCCCTGCTATAATCAACTTGTCTAGGGTTGACATTTGTGGATTCGTCCCCATTTGTCACATTGCTCCGGTTGTTCGTACTTCCGGAGCTTTTTATATTTTCATCATCCAGCATATCTGCCACCACTTTCTGCTGATCTGGATATAAGTGCCCATAAGTATTCAATGTAATGCGAATGTCCGTATGTCCAAACCTTTCTTTAATCATCAATGGTTGCACTCCCTTATTAATCAGAAATGCCGCATGACTGTGACGAATGTCGTGTACTCTTATCTTTTTTACTCCGGTCTTTTGAACCACCTGTTTTAACTTATGCTGTACCGCTTCATGAACCATTGGAAAAATCCGTTCATCTTCGGGCAACTCATACAGTCTGCTAATATAGTCCTGAATCTCTTTTTTCAGAAATTCCGGTATGGAAATCGTACGGTTCGATTCTTCTGTTTTGGGAGATGTAATCACGTCCTCTCCATGCATACGGTAGTAAGTTTTATTGATATGAAGTAGATTCCTTTCAAAATCAATGTCAGCAGGTGTAATGCTGAGTGCTTCGCCTTCTCTCGCTCCTGTCCAGAATAATAATTCAAACAGCACATAATATTTGCTTCCCGGTTCTATTCCGGTCATAAACTGCCGATATTCTTCAATTGTCCAAAACTTCATTTTCTTTTTTGAAGTCTTTCCCATACGTTTTACTTTGTCACAGGGATTATCTGCCAGATTGTAAATATTCTTCGCATGATTAAACAATGCCGTCATCTGATTCTGTATTGTTTTCAGATAATCATCTGAATATCCTTTTTCAATAATCGTATTCTGCCACTGGATAATCTCTGCTGGTGTGATACTGTTCATCGGTCTGTCCTTAAAATACGGTAACAGTTGAGCATTCATCGTATCTCTTTTGTTCTTGATACTCCTGTCCTTCAATGACTGAGACTTGTCTCGGAAGTAGACTTCTACAAACTCTCCCATTGTCATATCCATGTCTGCTTTCGCTGTTCTTTTATACTCCGCTTCAAAATTTAATGCTTCTTTCTTAGTGCGGAATCCTCTTTTTACTTTTCGCTTTTTGGCTCCTGTCCAGTCCTCATAATAAAATGAAACA
Organism: Fusicatenibacter faecihominis; assembly: GCF_020686945.1. Lineage (NCBI taxonomy): Bacteria > Bacillati > Bacillota > Clostridia > Lachnospirales > Lachnospiraceae > Fusicatenibacter > Fusicatenibacter faecihominis. Next base: position 9,283 of record NZ_JAJEPR010000007.1, read on the forward strand.
TACCAGGTTCCTCTTTCTTCATCTTTGTATGCTGCCATACTTTCTCACCCCCTTACATTGCAATCTGGGAATATCCATAAAATTTCTTTTCCCAGAATGCCCTCGGTATCTTGCCCGCAACGGTTACATATCCCTGATCTGCAAGCTCTTTGTTCAGTTTGCGAAGCAGCTTGTAAGCATATCCAAGTGAAATCCCCATGCTCTCTGCAACTTCTTCCGCTGTAATCATATAGTTCTGTCTCTGCATATCATTTCCTCCTTGTCTATAATTATCATTTTCACTGATACTATATCATTTTAAATAATCATTGTCAATGGTTTTTATCTGTGTGAATGATATTTTTCTATATTGTTGATTTTTATCATTTGTGATATACTAATCATAGCTTTTAAGGAGGTGGATAATATGCAGGAATCATCTATTTCAGAAAAAATAAAAGAGCTACGAACTGATCTGAAGATGAATCAAAAAAACTTTTCCGCAGCTATTGGTATACGTCAGTCAACTTTATCCAGTTATGAAAATGGTGTGGTTACTCCCTCCAATGATGTGTTATTGACTATTGCTCAGAAATTTCATGTCTCACTGGACTGGTTATTTGGATTATCTGAAAATAAAGTACAGATTTCCACTCTCAGCGATATTCTTTGGGTTTTACTGCAGATGAATGAATCCAATGAACTCCGGTATGAACTGGATATAAATAATAAACTTCCCGGTGATATAGAAACAGAAACACAGAAATGGTATGCCGGACTTCGCTTTTATGGAAATGATCCGGAACATTCTTTAAACGCAGATATGTGTAATTTTCTTGCTGATCTGCAGGAGAACAGAGAAAGCCTGGAATCTTATTTCACAGGCAAAGATATGTTTGATATGTGGAAAAAGCAGACGTTGGAATACTACACTTCCAAACCTGTCACCCATAAAGAAATTGAAGAACTGGATTTTGAGACACGAATCCGTAAACGAGATGAACTTTTAACACAGAAATTTTCCAATAACGAACAGAAATAGTATCATAACAGTATCACAGGCAGATATGCGAAGATTTTCATTTTCTTCCTATACCTGCCTGTTTTTAATTTATTCGCTATTCTTTACAGCCTTATTTTAAACTTTTTACACAACAGAAAAACCCCGGAAACCTTGCGGTTCCGGGGTATCTTACGTTTGGACACATGTACCTTGCGGTACTCAATATATATTAATCAGTGATTACTCGATGATTGTAGCAACACGTCCTGATCCTACAGTACGTCCACCTTCACGGATAGCGAAAGTAAGACCCTGCTCCATAGCGATCGGGTGGATCAGCTCGATGGTCATCTCTACGTTATCACCAGGCATGCACATCTCGGTGCCTTCCGGCAGGCTGATAACGCCAGTTACATCGGTGGTACGGAAGTAGAACTGCGGTCTGTAGTTATTGAAGAACGGAGTATGACGGCCACCCTCATCTTTGGTCAGAACGTAAACCTGAGCGGTGAATTTGGTATGGCAGGTAACAGTACCCGGTTTAGCAATAACCTGTCCACGAACGATATCTGTTCTCTGAACACCACGAAGCAGAGCACCGATGTTATCACCAGCCTGTGCCTCATCCAGGAGTTTACGGAACATCTCGATACCGGTTACAACAGTTTTCTTCTTCTCCTCTTTAACGCCAAGGATTTCAACCTCATCGTTCAGATGAAGAACACCACGCTCTACACGACCGGTAGCTACAGTACCACGGCCAGTGATGGTGAATACGTCCTCGACAGGCATAAGGAACGGTTTGTCGGTATCACGCTGCGGATCCGGGATGTAGGAATCTACGGTATCCATAAGCTCCATGATCTTGTCGCCCCACGGACCATTCGGATCTTCCAGAGCTTTCAGAGCTGAACCTCTGATGATCGGGCAATCGTTGAATCCGTACTCTTCCAGCTGCTCGGTAACTTCCATCTCAACCAGCTCAAGGAGCTCCTCATCGTCAACCATATCACATTTGTTCAGGAATACAACGATGTAGGGAACACCTACCTGACGGGAAAGAAGGATGTGCTCTTTAGTCTGAGCCATAACACCATCAGTAGCTGCTACTACAAGGATAGCACCATCCATCTGAGCTGCACCAGTGATCATGTTCTTTACATAGTCAGCATGGCCCGGGCAGTCAACGTGTGCGTAATGTCTGTGCTCGGTCTCGTACTCAACGTGTGCGGTAGAGATGGTGATACCACGCTCTCTCTCTTCCGGAGCTTTATCGATATTCTCGAAATCAGTAGCAGTGTTACCAGCTACTCTAGCAGCAAGTACTTTTGTGATAGCAGCGGTCAGAGTAGTTTTACCATGGTCAACGTGACCAATGGTACCGATATTACAATGCGGTTTTTTTCTGTCAAACTTAGCTTTTGCCATTTTGATTGTCCTCCTTAAAAATCTCGCCTTACGGCATACCTTTAATTTTCTTTATATCAGGCTATCTTAGATTATATTTCAAATCTAAGATATTTGCAAGCCTAATTTTTTTCAATTATTTCGCTTTCGCGCTCAGGACTTTCTCCTGTACAGACTTCGGAACCTGCTCATATTTCTCGAAGAACATGGAGTAGTTACCACGACCCTGGGTCTTGGAACGAAGGTCTGTGGAATATCCGAACATCTCAGCCAGCGGAACATATGCTTTTACGATCTTACCGCCGCCAAGGTCATCCATACCCTCGATACGGCCACGACGGGAGTTCAGGTCACCGATGATATCGCCCATGTATTCCTCAGGCATAGTAACCTCAACCTTCATGATCGGCTCAAGAAGTACCGGAGCACCCTTCTGCATTGCTTCTTTGAATGCCAGAGAACCGGCAATGTGGAATGCCATCTCAGAAGAGTCGACCTCATGGTAAGAACCATCATATACGTTAGCGTGAACACCCAGAACCGGGAATCCGCCAAGGATACCAGCCTTTGTAGCCTCTTCGATACCTTCGCCTACAGCGGGGATGTACTCCTTCGGAATAGCACCGCCGACTACAGTAGACTCAAATTTGAAGGTCTCCTCGCCATTCGGATCCATCGGAGTGAAGATAACTTTACAATGACCGTACTGTCCACGACCACCGGACTGTTTTGCATATTTGCTGTCTACGTTTACTTCCTTGGTAATAGCCTCTTTGTATGCAACCTGCGGTGCACCAACGTTAGCTTCTACCTTGAACTCACGAAGCAGACGGTCAACGATGATCTCCAGATGAAGCTCACCCATACCAGCGATGATGGTCTGACCGGTCTCCTGATCAGTATGAGCACGGAAAGTCGGGTCCTCCTCAGCCAGTTTTGCAAGAGCCTCACCCATCTTACCCTGACCAGCTTTAGTCTTCGGCTCGATAGCCAGCTCGATAACGGGCTCCGGGAACTCCATGGACTCAAGGATTACCGGATGCTGCTCATCACAGATGGTATCACCAGTACCAGAGAACTTAAATCCTACTGCTGCTGCGATATCTCCGGAATAAACTTTATCCAGCTCCTGTCTCTTGTTTGCATGCATCTGAAGGATACGTCCAACACGCTCTTTTTTATCTTTCGTTGCATTCAGAACGTAAGAACCGGAGTTCATGGTTCCGGAATATACACGGAAGAATGCCAGCTTACCAACGAACGGGTCAGCCATGATTTTGAATACCAGAGCGGAGAAGGGCTCTTCATCAGAAGAATGTCTTACAACCTCATTGCCTTCCAGATCGGTACCCTTGATAGACGGGATATCGGTCGGAGCCGGCATGAAGTCCAGAATAGCATCCAGAAGTTTCTGAACACCTTTGTTACGGTAAGCGCTTCCGCAGCAAACCGGAACAGCGGTACACTCACAGGTACCTTTACGAAGAGCGGCTTTCATCTCGTCGACGCTGGGCTCCTCACCCTCAAGATAAGCCATCATGAGGTCGTCATCCAGCTCACAGATCTTCTCTACCATCTCGGTATGATACAGCTCTGCATCGTCTTTCATGTCATCCGGAATCTCTTCAATGGTGATATCCTCACCCTTGTCATCGTTGTAGATGTAAGCTTTCATCTCAAACAGGTCGATGACGCCCTTGAAATCATTCTCTTTACCGATGGGCAGCTCGATGCAGATTGCATTTTTGCCCAGTCTGGTTTTGATCTGCTCAACAGCATTGTAGAAATCTGCACCCATGATATCCATCTTGTTGATGAATGCCATACGGGGAACGTTGTAGGTATCAGCCTGACGCCATACGTTCTCAGACTGCGGCTCTACACCACCCTTTGCACAGAATACACCGACAGCGCCATCCAGTACTCGCAGAGAACGCTCAACCTCTACGGTGAAGTCAACGTGGCCCGGAGTGTCGATGATGTTGATACGATGCTCCAGAGCACCCGGTGCAGGTTTGCACTCGAGCTGATGGGTCCAGTGACAGGTCGTAGCGGCTGAAGTAATGGTAATACCTCTTTCCTGCTCCTGCTCCATCCAGTCCATGGTAGCAGTACCTTCGTGAGTATCACCAATTTTGTAGTTTACACCAGTGTAATACAGGATACGCTCAGTCAGTGTTGTTTTACCAGCATCGATATGAGCCATAATACCAATATTTCTGGTTCTCTCTAAGGGATATTCTCTTCCAGCCAAGGTTTTTTCCTCCTATTTATAATACGCAGAAAAAGCAGCACTGCGGGACGGATGAAGTCCATCCCGCGGCAGATTGGATTAGAATCTGTAGTGCGCGAATGCTTTGTTGGCCTCTGCCATTTTGTGCATGTCTTCTTTTTTCTTCACAGATGCTCCGGTGTTGTTAGCAGCATCCATGATCTCGTTAGCCAGTCTCTCTTCCATGGTCTTCTCGCCTCTCTTACGGGAGTAGGTAGTGATCCAGCGAAGAGCCAGAGCCTGACGTCTGTCAGCTCTTACCTCGATGGGTACCTGGTAGGTAGCTCCACCAATACGTCTTGCTTTAACTTCCAGAACAGGCATGATGTTGTTCATAGCCTCTTCGAATACTTCGATAGCGGGTTTGTCAGTCTTAGCTGCAACACGATCGAATGCTCCGTATACAATTTTCTGTGCGATACCTCTCTTACCGTCTAACATGATGTTATTGATCAGTTTGGTAACCACTTTGTTATTGTATAACGGATCGACTAATACGTCTCTTTTCTGAGTATGTCCTTTACGTGGCACGGTACTTCCCTCCTTAACAATTTACACAGCCTGTACAGACTGCTGATTAATTCATCGGTACTCACAATGTGTCGTTCTATTGTGTTCATGCCAGTATATTCTATCTTTAACCTGCAACCACCTGGTGAATAGAATCCCGGCACTCTCCGCTTACGCGGTAATAGTTCTGTTCGTGAATCGATATTGATTATTTCTTAGCGTCTTTCGGTCTCTTAGCACCGTATTTGGAACGGGCCTGACGTCTCTTAGCAACACCTGCGGTATCGAGAGTACCACGGATGATATGGTAACGGGTACCCGGAAGGTCCTTAACACGGCCTCCACGGATCAGAACCACGCTATGCTCCTGAAGGTTATGTCCTTCACCGGGGATGTAGCTGGTTACTTCGATTCCGTTGGAAAGACGTACTCTGGCGATCTTACGAAGAGCTGAGTTCGGTTTCTTCGGGGTAGCGGTCTTTACTGCAGTACACACGCCACGTTTCTGCGGAGCGGAAGTATCTGTAGTTTTTTTCTTCAGGGAGTTAAATCCTTTCTGAAGTGCGGGTGCAGTAGATTTCTTCTGAGAAGTCTGTCTGCCTTTTCTTACTAACTGGTTAAATGTTGGCATTCCTTTCACCTCCTGTAGTATTGTGGTTGCTTAGGAAAAATTCATATCAGGGCGCAAAAACACTGTTTTTCGCGCACCTAGGTCATTATAAAAGAAGAAAGCCCCCGTGTCAAGGGCTTTCTTCTCATTTTTCCTGTATTTTACAAGGTTTTCACGGTATATAAAGACAGCTGTCGTTATACCACGGAATCAAGAAAACGATAGATCATCCGGTAGGTATCCGGCATATAATGAATGCCGTCCACGGTCTTTCCTTTGTTCTTCACCACATAGTTGTAAGAGCTGATGTAATTCTGCGGAAAAGCCGCTTTGAGGCGGACATTAAACTGGAGGATCTGCTTGTTGGTGACAGAGTAGCCATTCTGCCTTCCGAGGGTCTCATCCACCGGCGTCACAGACTCTGTATAAAAGGAAGCGTTTGGATACTGATTCATGAGTTCTTTATAGAGAGCAATGTAGGCGCTGATGTTTCCCAGATCGTTGATTCCCATACGGAGAACCACTTTTGATTTCGGATAACGCATCAGTACGGTCTTCAGCTCTTCCACAGCGGAAGCAGCCAGCCAGTCGTATCCCATTCCAACCTTTCCTATATAGAGGTCCGTACGGCCCTTGGCCAGCTGATTCAATGCTGACTGTGTGGAGCCTGCTTTCACCAGCGTATCCTCCGTCATGATCTGATAGAGGCCCACGGTCCTTGAATCTCCCACAAAAATCCGCTTCACCTCATTGCTCACATCGGAATCCGGAGGCGTCGCAGGCAGTCCGTCCTCACCGAGGTAGGTATCGCCGACCCAGGCGTTTCTCGTGATCTTTCCCTCTTCATCCAGATAATAGCCATCCTGCCAGGTGTTCGTAAGCTTCTTTCCGTTCTCGCCCACATAGTAGTCTCCCACCCAGCTGTTGGTCACTTTCTTTCCATTAGAGCCAAGGTAGCAGTCATCAACCCAGGCATCCTTCACCCGTACGCCATCCTCGCCCACATAATACTGGCCGACCCAGGCGTTTTTCTTCATTTTTCCATCCGGGCCCAGGCACTTTTCATCCACCCACCAGTTTTTAATCATAGCTCCGTTGTTGTTGGTCTCGCGGAAATAGTATTGTTCCCCTCTCAGCGTCACCCAGCCGGTGATCAGATGGCCATATCCGTACCTGAAAAGGTAAATCCTTCCTTTGATCCACAAAAGGCCTCCCTGATGAAGCGCTCCGGATGCCCGTAAAAAATATTTATTTCCCTGATAAGTAATCCATCCGGTATCGGCATACCCATATCTGTTAAAATGATAAATCCTTGCATTCGTGCTGATCCACTGATTTTTGAGGTAAGTGCCGGAGTTGAGAAGGTATCGTTTCTTTCCTGCCACATCGATCAGCTGTCCTTCCGGAGTCTCCTGTCTGGTCACATCTTTGATGAGATTATAACGTACGGCGGCCTGGCTCTCAGCCGGTATGGTCAGAACGATCAGAAACAGCAGAAAAATCCCTGCCATAAAAAACTTTTTCATTCGCTCTCTCATACTGCTCCTCCTTGTAAAAATCTTCGCGTTTAAATCATTATAACATATTTTCTATCATTTACGCAACCTTTTTGTAATATTTATGTAACAACTTATTTTAACGAGGTTAGCAGAGCACAAAAAATACAGACAGTCCACAGGATTTTTCCCATGTTCTGTCTGTACTCTTTCTTATTTTTTATGCTTCTGTTTTTTTGGAAATCAGATAATAGGGCAGAGCCACGAAGACAACGCCGCCGATCATATTTCCGATGGTAACGCAGACGAGGTTGTAAATATAACCGCCGATGGTCAGGGTTCCGCTCGTGGAATTCATCATTCCGACTGCCATGGTTGTCATATTTGCGATGCTGTGCTCAAAGCCGCAGAGCATGAAGGTAAGGATACACCACATAATCATGATGAGCTTTCCGGCCTCGCTTTTCAGCTTAATGCTGCACCATACGGCGATACATACCAGAGTGTTGCAGAGCAGACCTTTCAGTACGAGATTGATGGCCTGCGCGGTCATCTTCTTCTCTGCTGCCGCTGCAAAAAGCTGCCCGACGGTTCCGGAAGCAGCTCCGCTGGCCTGGAAAATAAAGGCTGCGATCAGGCTTCCCACCAGGTTTCCAAGATAACATACCACCCAGATCTTCACCACATCGCTCCATTTCATCTTTTTGGCAAAAGCCGCAGAGGAAAGGATGAAGTTATTTCCGGTGAAAAGATCAGCTCCTGCCATCAATACCATACTCAGTGCGGCACTGAAGGTCATAGAGTTCATAAATTTCTGCATGGGATCCTGTGCATCCGCAAAAGGAGCCGCAGCTGCGTTGCTGATGAAAGCACCAAAGGCAATAAACATACCAGCAACCATGGCAGATACAAAATATCCCAGCGGGTTTTTCTTAAATAAATTCGTTTTCGCTTTGGCAGCGTTACAGACTGCCTCAAATGCATCCTGATACATATTCCTACCTCCTGTATTTGGGATATGCAGAATGCCTTTTTTCTGCCGCGGATCAGCGGAATTTTTTTGTCTGATCCGCAGACATTCCGCATACCTGAATCAAAAAAACACCAGCCATACTCGGAAAAACAGCAGCATGGACAAATGGTTACAAAAATAGCATGAGAAACAATGCGGGCCCAGAGCTCTCATGCTATTTCCTAAGCTCTCCGCCCAAAATCGAGCGGAGAACTCCTGATTTTAAATTTTTCTGATTAGAACAGTCCTGTGATCTTACCGGTCTCGTCTACATCAATTCTCTCAGCAGCCGGAACTTTCGGCAGACCAGGCATGGTCATGATATCACCGGTCAGAGCTACGATGAAGCCTGCACCAGCGGAGATCTTCAGGTTACGAACGGTAACTTCAAAGTCAGTCGGAGCACCCAGTTTTGTCGGGTCGTCTGTCAGGCTGTACTGAGTCTTAGCTACACAGATCGGGCAGTTGCCGAAGCCCTGAGCTTCCAGCTGAGCAGCCTGTTTCTTAGCGTTAGCAGTCAGAACAACTCTCTTACCGCCGTATACTTTCTGAACGATCTGGTTCAGTTTATCCTCGATGCTTCCTTCCAGCTCGTAGGAGTAGGTGAAGTCGTTCGGCTCCTCTACCAGACGGATAACTTCCTCTGCCAGAGCGATACCGCCCTCGCCGCCTTTTGCCCAAACCTCGGACAGAGCAACGTTTACACCCAGCTCTTTACATTTAGCCTCTACCAGATCCAGCTCGGCTTTGGTATCGGTCGGGAATGCATTGATAGCAACTACGCAAGGCAGTTTGTATACATTTTTGATGTTGTTTACATGTTTCAGAAGGTTCGGAAGTCCTTTCTCCAGAGCCTCCAGGTTCTCCTGGTTCAAGTCAGCCTTCGGAACGCCGCCGTTGTATTTCAGAGCACGAACAGTAGCTACGATAACAACTGCGTTGGGTTTCAGACCTGCCATACGGCATTTGATATCCAGGAATTTCTCTGCACCAAGGTCTGCACCGAAACCAGCCTCTGTGATGGCATAGTCAGCAAGACGAAGAGCCATCTTCGTAGCGGTTACGGAGTTACAGCCGTGTGCGATATTTGCGAAGGGACCGCCGTGTACGATTGCCGGTACATGCTCCAGAGTCTGAACCAGGTTCGGTTTCAGAGCGTCTTTCAGAAGAGCTGCCATAGCGCCCTGTGCGTGCAGGTCTGCTGCGGTAACCGGTTTCTGCTCAGACGGTTTTCCATATGTATATCCAATGATAATTCTTCCAAGTCTTTCTTTCAGGTCCGTAATGTCTTTTGCAAGGCAGAGAACAGCCATGATCTCGGATGCAACGGTGATATCGTAGCCATCCTCTCTCGGCATGCCATTTGTTCTTCCGCCAAGACCATCTACTACGTTACGAAGCTGACGGTCGTTCATATCTACGCATCTTCTCCAGGTGATCTTTCTCGGATCAATGTTCAGAGCATTGCCCTGGAAAATGTGGTTGTCGATCATTGCTGCCAGCAGGTTGTTTGCCGCGCCGATCGCATGGAAATCACCGGTGAAGTGCAGGTTGATGTCCTCCATGGGAACTACCTGGGCATATCCGCCGCCTGCTGCTCCGCCTTTTACTCCGAATACAGGTCCGAGGGACGGCTCACGAAGAGCTACCATTACGTTCTTGCCAAGCTTCTGCATAGCATCTGCCAGACCTACGGTAGTAGTGGTTTTTCCTTCTCCTGCGGGTGTCGGGTTGATAGCGGTAACCAGGATCAGCTTGCCATCCTTGCCCTCTGTCTCTCTTAACAGGTTGTAGTCGATTTTTGCCTTGTAATTACCATACTGCTCCAGATATTTCGGATCGATACCTGCTTTCTCTGCAATAGCGGTAATCGGCTCCATGACAGTTTCCTGTGCGATCTCAATGTCTGATTTGTAACCCATGATATAATATCTCCTTTCAATAATTAAATATCCGCTTTTTTAATTAAATTCAGGCGCCATGCGACTTCCATACACTGGAAGCATCTCTCATGACTCCGTCCGTATCTCACATACGGCTCAAGAGTGAAAAATTTCGCAGTAGCGGAAGCGATATTATAACGCGGCTGAACCTTCGTTCGCAGGAAGTCTTCCCCTCCTGTGACACTTAACGTATAACATCTACTCTACTTGGGTAAAATTTAATATTCCACTTCAACTGGCGTCCAGCCCGGCGGATTTTCCGGACCTTATCGCGAAAAAAAGCAACACTCCCGTGATGGAATGCTGCCCAGACGGTCGACCCTTTATAATTCTGATTCCCCTGTGGTACTCCACAATCATCCGTCAGTAATCAGAACTTCTTCATATGATGGCATCAGTATACACCACATTTTTCCTTTTGTCAATACTTTAACAAAAATTTGCACTGCTTTTTACGCGTTTTTTTCTTTCTCCTTTGTCTATTTTCGACAGTTTCCTTTTACAGTACCTTCCACTTTCCTGCATAATGCCCTGTAATCATTTGGCATTGGCTGCGCGGGTTTTGAGATGGTAGAGAAGCCAGTCCACCCGGTCCCGGTGGAAAGTTTCATACGAGGAACAGATCTTATCAGCCAGGCAGACCAGATAGCTCTCCCGATAGGCCGGAGGAACCGGTGTCAGAGGAAACATATGACGTTTGATGATATCTTTTTCCACGGGCGTGAGGTCAAAGATCTGCTCCGCATTCTTCAAGGCTCTGGCCGGATGGGTGAAGCCGTGGAGCCGGTGGTCCTTTGACTTTTCATGCCAGTCATAGAGAAAATAATCGTGAAGAAGGGCTCCCCGGATCATCTCTCTGGTCCGGACTTTCAGGTGCATCTTCTCTGCCAGATAACAGCTGAAATAAGCCACGGCCAGACTGTGCCGGTAGACGCTGGTCACACCATGCTGGAGATACTGGTCCGTCTCCTGAAGTCTGGATTCTTTTTTTACCTCTTTTAAGATCCTGAAAAACTCCTCTTCGTTTTTCAGGCAGATTTCTTTCTTTTCGGACAATCTACATTCCTGCCTTTCTTAAGCAGTCAACAGTTTCTGAAATCAGTATAAATACCTGTTTCTTCCTTTGTCAAGAGATGACACAGAATCTTCATGAAATCTTATGGACTTTCTATGAAAATGTGGTAGGATAAAAATATTATTTTTACAGGAGGCAGAGTATGATCCGATATGTTTTTGATATGGAACGCGGCCAGCTCCGGCCGGCGAAAGAAAATGACAGCCAGACGCTCCCGGCAAGCTGGGAAGTCCTGCTTATGGACGAGAAAGAATTCAGCGATCTTTCCGGGGACTATCCCCACCGGAAAACGTTAAAAAGAAGCCTCTCACCTGTCCAGTACTGTAAAATCGAAACTTTTTCCGATTGCATCCAGGGAACCATGAAGATCCCCGTAAAACAGGAGAACACTTCTCTGCTGCTTTTTGGTTTTTATCAGAAAGACCAGACGCTGATTCTCATCACAGAGACCGGCGAACTTAAATCTTATCTGGATCGGATGCGAAAAGATTCCACAAAGGGCTGTACCCTGAATCAGTTTCTCCTGAATTTCTTTGAACTCCTCATTGAGGAGGATGTTCTCTATCTTCAGAAATTTGAAGAACGGCTGAATCAGGTAGAAGAAATGCTTCTTTCCAGACAGCCTCAGCATTTCAATGAAGAGCTCCTCCGATATCGGAAAAAGCTCTCCGGACTTCACTCTTACTATGAACAGCTGATGAATATGGGAGATCTCATGCAGGCAAATATCAGTCAGGCCCTGACCCGGGAGGAATGTGCCGGCTGGCAGCTATATGCCGGACGAAGCGAGCGCCTCCATGACCATGTGGAAATGCTCCGGGAATATCTCCTGCAGCTGAGGGAACTGTACCAGTCCCAGATTGAAGTCCAGCAAAACCGCGTCATGAGTATCCTGACCGTTGTTACCACCATTTTCCTTCCCCTGACCCTGATCGCAGGCTGGTATGGCATGAATTTTCCCGGCATGCCGGAATTTGGCTGGAAATATGGGTATCCAACCGTCATCTTCATCAGTATCCTAATTATCGTTCTGGAGATTCTCTATTTCAAGAAGAAAAAGCTGCTGTAAACGGCCCGTTGGAAGAGTTGACAGGCCGCCGCCTTCCGGGTATAATGAATGGGTCGGCGGCCATGGCGGAATTGGCAGACGCGCAGGATTTAGGTTCCTGTATCGAAAGATGTGTGGGTTCAAGTCCCACTGGCCGCATAAATAGAAAACAGCTTTCAGCAGATTGGGTTCTGTTGGAAGCTCTTAAAAACAGGACTTTTCGCCATGCAGACGTCTTCTAAAATCATGTGCAACAAAAAGAAACTTTTAACTCGTTAATACACGCAAAAACAGCGGAAACCCGCATAACTGCTGAGTTTCCGCCACTTTCAAAGAGTGAGGCATCGGGGATTCGAACCCCGGACAACTTGATTAAAAGTCAAGTGCTCTACCGACTGAGCTAATACCCCATATTCAATTTATATAAGAAAGGACTTCTTTTTTCTTCTGCCCCAACTGGCTTATCGCCTAGCTGGGCTAGCCGGATTCGAACCGGCGAATGCAGGAGTCAAAGTCCTGTGCCTTACCGCTTGGCGATAGCCCAAAAAGAAAGGGTGGATATAGGGATTCGAACCCTAGGCCTCCAGAGCCACAATCTGGCGCGCTAACCAACTGCGCTATATCCACCATATTCCTTGCACAGGTCGTGCAAACGAGCCTGAAGGGATTCGAACCCCCGACCCACGGCTTAGAAGGCCGTTGCTCTATCCAACTGAGCTACAGACTCAAAGCGGGTGATGGGAATCGAACCCACGTATCCAGCTTGGAAGGCTGGTGTTCTACCATTGAACTACACCCGCAAGTGTTAAAATTTAGTCGGGGTGACAGGATTCGAACCTGCGGCCTCCTGGTCCCAAACCAGGCGCTCTAGCCAAGCTGAGCCACACCCCGTTCTTGGCGCTCTTGTCCTGCGTCTTTTCCCTGACGCAAGACATATTATATTATAAGGTCTCTTAAATGTCAACACCTTTTTTTAAAAAATTTTCAAAGTTTTTCAAACTATTAGAACTATGCGAAAATTCAACATTTTCCGCCCGGCAACAGGGCTGTTTTCCCGCCGCCGGACAGCTTTTTTAAAGATACTTCTGGGTGTAATGGGCTTCCCCCGCCTCATCGATGTCCATGATCATGTAGCTTGGCCGCCGTCCTTCCTGCCGGGGATAGGACAGACTTCCGGGATTCAGGATCGTGACGCCGTCCTTCGTCTCCAGATAAGGCTTGTGGGTGTGGCCGAACATCGCCACCTGATAGCCCCGGGCCACAGCCTGCCGCCGGAGCTCCTCCACGCCCAGGGACACATAGTAATAATGGCCGTGGGTGATGAGCACCTTATATTTTCCCAGGGTGATCTCCCGCTCTCTCGGAAGAGAGCAAAAGAAATCATTATTTCCGCTGACCAGATAAACGGGACATTTCACATGGGTGCTGATAAAATCCTCTCCGCCCTCCAGATCTCCCAGATGGATCAGAGCGTCGATGGGTTCTTCTTTTTTCAGGACCTCTTCCAGGTTCTTTTCCTGACCGTGGGTATCGCTGACGATGAGTATCTTCATCTTTTTTCCTCCTCAAGGAAGGGGCGAAGCTCTTCTTTGATGGCTTCCAGGGCTTTGCCTCTGTGGCTCAGTTTGTTCTTTGTCTCGGGATCCAGCTCTGCGGTAGAGCAGCCGTACTCCGGCAGATAGAAAATCGGATCGTAGCCGAAACCGTTGGCCCCTCTCTCCTCATAGCCGATCCGGCCTTCGATGGTTCCGCGGCTTCTCAAGATTTTTCCGCCGGGCAGGGCTGCGGAGATGGCACAGACGAACCGGGCGGTCCTTTTTTCATCTGGAACCCCGTTTAAGCGCTCGATGAGGTTCGCATTCTTGATCCGGTAGGAGGTGTCCTCGCCCATATAGCGGGCTGAATAGATGCCCGGCTCTCCGTTCAGGGCGTCGATCTCCAGACCGGAATCATCGGCAAGAACGATATCCCCGGGAGAAAGCTTCTGAATAGCCGTGGCCTTGATATCCGCATTTTCCGCAAAGCTTTTTCCATTTTCCTCCACATCGATCTGAAGGCCCGCCTCTTTCATGGAGAGGACCGACACCTGAAGATCCGCCAGAATCATGCGGATCTCTTTCATTTTTCCTTCATTTCCTGTTGCAAAAACAATTCGTTTCATTTTTTATCCTTCCTTATCTGTATAGGCTTTCAGACAGATGTTGCAGCTGTATTCTGTCTCCGTCCGCGTCCACTGATAGCCCTTCATACTGATATAGCCCTCCCCGTCGGAAAGGTCCACAGTCTCCGTGTATTCGTCCGCTTTGTATTCGGTTGCTGCTGGATAACTTTCCCCCGGCGTCCGCACCTTCACGGCCACGGCAAAGCGCTGCCCCTCACTCAAAGACACTGGCTCGTTAAGATCGATCGTGTAAAAACCTGCATGGACAAGCGTTCCGGTCTGCACCGGTGAAAAGGCCGAGAGCGAGAGTTCATTCTGAAATTCATCCACAATAGCGATCTCATATTCCGTATTCTCCCCCACGGCGTAAAAACCTACAGCTTTCAGCTCTTCTGCCCCGCGGCTCGTATAGACGTTGGCAAAATAGCAGCTGTCGGTCCCGTAGCCCAGCTGACCCACCCAGCCTAAAAGGTCCGACTGATAGACCGAATCGTAATTATCCGGCTCTTCCACCCTTGAATAGGCCAGCGCATAGCCCGCGATATTGGGATCCTCATAGGAAACGTAAAAGATTCCGTTTTCCCCATAAGAGGTTCCCCAGCTGTTCTGACAGATATAGGCCCCGTTTCCCTTGACATTGTAGGTAAAACCGGAAGCCGGAAAATTGTCGTCCCAGCCGATGATGAGAATATCATGATTCGGCGCTTCCTCCTTCGGGTAACAGTAAGAAGCCGTTCTTTCATTATAATAAACGGAACTGTAATCCGACTGCACATCCATATATAGAGAGGTCTGAACCGCCCCATGGGCCTGAACCACTTCCTTGATAGAGGCACGGTCCCTCAAAATCTGAATTTCCTGCACATGCTTCCTGGGACTTAAGCCTTCCGGCGAGTAGCCGTCCCCGTAAGGATCTTCCTCCGCCAGCACGGGTCCCTTCCAGGCCGTGAGGTAAGCCATCGTCATCGTGTAGGCCCCGCCGTCATCCTGGCTTTTCGCATAACCGTTCTGCAGCGACAGATGATCCGCCGAAAAACGAAGGTGCTCCTCAGGGAGCAGCGACGCCTCCAATGCGGAGACAGCCGCCACCGCCCAGCAGGTACCAAGGCTTCCCTGGTTCCGTACGTCAGGCGCCCGGCCGTAATCTCTGGAATCGTAGCGCGCCGGAAAGGAGAGTGTTTTTTGCGCTTCCGTTTCTTCCTGCCTCTCCTCCGTCAGAAGAGCGGCAGGATTTTCCGTCGTGGTAAAGACCTGCTCCTTCACTTCTCGGATCAGTCGGTCCGCCTGGGGCCGGTATAAGGTATAAACCAGATAAACGCCCAGGCAGAGGATCGCCAGCCGCAAAATTCCTTCTAACTTTTTGATCAAGCGTTCTCCTCTTGTTTCCGTTTCGGAGGTCTCGGCCCCAGAAACTGATAGAAATAGGTTTTCATCATACCATTATAAATCTTGCGGTTCTTGTCCGCTTTTCTTCCGATGTATTTCTCCGCGTCCTCATAGGCCGTGATCACATACTCGGACCAGGAATCGAGGCGGCGGAAGGCGTCGCCCATCTCCTTATAGAGAGCAGGAAGGTTCTTTTTCTCCTCCAGACGCTCGCCGTAGGGCGGATTTGTGATGACAAAGCCGTACTTTTTCGGATGGGAAAGCTCGGACACCGGGCGCTGTTGGAAATGGATCAGATGATCCACACCGGCCATTTTAGCGTTGGCCCGGGCCGCCTTGATGATCTCGCCGTCGATGTCGTAACCCTGAATATCGGTCTCCACTGACAAATCCACAAGATCGGCTGCTTCCTCTTTCGCATCCTGGAAATGACGGATCGGAATAAGATTTTCCCATTTTTCCGCCAGGAAATGACGTTTCATGCCCGGAGCCATGTTTGCTGCCAACATAGCCGCCTCGATGGGAAAAGTGCCGCTTCCGCAGAAGGGATCCACCAGAATCCGGTCTTTTTTCCAGGGGGTGAAAAGAATCAGCGCGGAGGCCAGCGTCTCCGTGATCGGAGCCGGAGCCGTCATCTGGCGGTAGCCTCTCTTATGAAGAGAAACGCCGCTCGTGTCCAGACCGATAAGAACCTCGTCCTTCAAAATCGAAACGCGGATCGGATATTCCGCCCCGGTCTCCTCGAAACGCTCCCGGTGATAAACGGTCTTCAGGCGCTCCACCATCGCTTTTTTCATGATGGACTGGATATCGGAAGGGCTGAAAAGCTTACTCTTGATGGAGTTGGCCTTTGCCACCCAGAATTTTCCGTCCTCGGGAATAAAATCCTCCCAGGGCAGGGCCTTGGTTCCCTCGAAAAGTTCGTCGAAGGTTTCCGCGTGGATTTTTCCCACTTTGATCAGGATACGCTCCGTGGTACGGAGAAAGACGTTGGCGTAGGCCACCGCCTCCAGATCTCCCAGAAAGGTCACTCTGCCATCCTCCACCTGGCTGATCTCATAGCCCAGATCCAGGATTTCCCGTTTCAGCACGGCCTCCATTCCAAAATGACAGGGTGCTACCAGTTCAATCATTTTCATGCTTTTTCTGTTCCTTTCTCATTCAGATCCAGAGTCTTCACGATCTCGCCCTCAAAGCCCTTGATAGTAAAAATGCCGTCCTCCAGAATCGCATAGGTCGGGATGTTGCCCTCCTTGGGGATGGAAACGGAGCCCGGATTTAAGAGGGTGTAGCCTTCCCGGCGCTCGGCTTTCAGCACATGGGTATGGCCGTGGATCAGCACATCACCCTCACTCAGCGGCGGCAGATTGTTTTCATTATAGATATGGCCGTGGGTGGCGTAAATCGCTTTTCCGTCAGCCAGGATCACGCAGTAGTCTGCCATCACCGGAAAATTCAGAACCATCTGATCGACTTCCGCCTCACAGTTTCCCCGTACGGCATAGATCTTGTCTTTCATGGGATTTAAAAGAGCAATGACCTCCTTGGGCGCATATTCCTTTGGCAGGTCATTGCGCGGTCCGTGGTATAAAATATCTCCAAGCAGAACCAGACGCTCTGCCTTCTCTTCCTGAAACGCCTCCAGCATTTTTCTGCAGTAATAAGCGGAGCCGTGGATATCGGATGCAAACATAAGCTTCATAATAAGCCTATCCTCCTGTTCTTTACTTCTCTTGTTTCTTGTTTCTCTTCTATCTTAGTTAGGAAATGCGACTCTGTCAACGGAAAGATTCTGTCTCCCGGCCCTGATAGGCCAGAAAACCGCCCACCACCGTTTTGGTCCGATAGCCTTTTTCCGCATATTCCCTGGCCGCCGCCATACTCATGGAGCCCCGGTCGCAGTAAAAGAGAAGAAGACGGTCCCTTGGAAAAAGACAGCAGCCAGAAAGCTTCTCATAGGGAATGTTTACTGCTCCTTTCAGATGGCGTTCCCGGTACTCCTTCGGCGGCCGAAGATCTATGATAAAGGTATCCCCGCGATGGAGATACCGGTCCAGTTCCTTTGGCGTGATCATCTCAAAATTCATTCCTTCACCCCCATAATAAGGATATGCCCGGGACAAAATGGGCGTGAAAAAAGCAGCCTTTTTCAAAGCTGCTCTTTTCGTTAAATCCATACGTCAATGAGATAGAAGGCAAATCTCGACATGCCCTTCTGTTCTCTGCCAAGCTGACGGCAGATGGCCCGGTAAAGGTTCTGGACCTCTCTCCGCTCCTCTTCTGTGGCCGTCTCCGGTCCGTAGGTCGTGCGGAGAACAATCTCCAGTACACGGTGAAGTTCCGGCTCCTGAATCCAGACAAACCGTTCCAGAATCTCATCCTCCAGATTTTCCGTCAGAAGACTGTAGGAAGCCGGAAGGCCTCCCACGGTCAACACCTCGAAGATAGCTGCAAAGACCTCCTGCACAGAAGCTTTTTTCCGTTTCTCAAGAATCATGAAACGGCGGATAAAAAGACCAATACAAATCAAAACCATTGCCAGCAGAAGAACCACAGGCAGGAAAACCCAGGAAGGACCGATGTTTTCCGGAAGACCGCCAGAGGCCTCAAGTTCTCCAAGGGTCCCTGCTGCCCCGCCGTTTTCCGTCTGATTTTCATTTCCGGAGGACGCTGCATTTTCACTGCCGCCCTCTATTTCAGCTGCTAGTTCGGTTCCGGCCTCCGGGCTGTCCCCTTCGGTCTGTGTTTCCATCTCTGTCGCGTTTTCTGTCTCAGGTTCCTCTCCCATGGCCTCCTGCACATCCGCTGTGAAGCCTCCGGATGGCGTAGTCTCCACCCGTACCCAGCGGCCATCAATGTAGGCCTCCGCCCAGGCATGGGCATGGTCATCGGGAACATCTGCCTGCCAGACTCCCTCATCGTTGAGATAAAAGAGGGAAGGTGGAATCAGAAAGCCCGTCACATAGCGGGCCGGAATCCCGTACATCCGAAGCATCATCACGGCCGTAGCTGCATAATGAATACAGTAGCCTTCCTTTTTCTCAAAAAAGAAATACTCGATGAAATCCTTCCCATCCGGCGGGGAATCCACCTGAAGGTTGTATACCGTGTTGTCTCTCAGGGTATTTACGATAAAATCAACGATATCCTGCGGCGTCTCCTGGGGATTGGCATCACAGAAAGCTTTCAGCTCTGCCAGTTTTCGCTTCGGATACTGGATGTTGTAACGGTTTTTCTGGTCATCCAGATCGCCCTCGTCGTTGAAGCTGTAACCTGTATACAGATTTCCCATATAGCGGGACCAGTAGACCGGGTTCTCGGGCTTCTGATCGCTCTCCACCGTGACCACCGTCCGTCCGCTGAAATCCGGTCCGTCGCCCTGCACCTCCAGGCTTCCACCTTCGTACTCGCCGGTTCCGTCCTGAAATTTCAGTTCTTCCGGCAGAAACTGGTTCAACACATGGAGAAGTGAGGTCTGCTGGATTCGTGTCCGCAGGGGAAGCACATCGCCGAAAGCCTTCTGAAGGAGGGGTACTCCGATCTGGGCGCTCGCCACCAGAAGAACGCCGCTTAAGATCAGGACAGACAAAGCACTGCTCCCGGCCATTTTGAAATGCTTTCCTCTTTTCCCGGTCCCGGCTGCCAGCGTGACAGTCACATAGAGGATCGCTGCCGTCATGGTCCAGACCGACGGACTCTCGCCACCTGCCAGAATCAGGCCGAGATAACTGGCGATGAGGCAGTAGGACAGGAAGCGAAGTCCCCAGAAAAAGAAGCCGCCCACCAGAATGAGCCCGAGAAAAATCACAATTCCGGCCACCCAGAATTTATCCGTCCCATTCTGCACCAGAGCAGCCCACCAGTCCGAAAGCTCCAGACCGAAAAACCAGGACAGTCCCTGTCCGACGATATTCAGAAAAACTTGAAAATCCTGTATCATACAATCACCTGCTGCTCCTGGCCTTCCGTTCCAAATTCTGCGATCACCCTTCCGTTGTTCTGAAGCTTTCCTTCCGTATCAAAAATCAGGGTGGCCGCAAAAACTTCGCCCGGATATTCCTTGTCGTAGCCGTTTTCAATATCATATTGCCAGCCGTAGGGGACGGCAGCCAAAAGCTGGTCCACCATGGCATAGGTCCCTTCCTCGTCGTCGATCCTGCAGCGGCGAAGTTCTCCCGCCGCATCGTCATACCAGGCCGCCACATGGCTCACGCCTTTTCCCGCCAGACTGTAAGAAAGGGAGGAAAAATTTCCCAGAAGGGCATCCATCTCCTCCTCCCGGAAGTTTTTCGTGCTGGCTGTGTAAAGATCCAGCAGCAAAAGCACCTGCACGCCCTGGGGGAAGGAAAATTCCTTCACCATCCAGTGCTCCGTACGGGCGCTGAGCTTCCAGTGGATCGCTTTCATGGAATCGCCGGGTCGGTATTCCCGGATCGCGTAAATCTCGGAAACATCCTCGCCCTTCCGGTCCGTGGCGTACTCGTCGCTGTCCGGCATATGCTGTCTGGTCCGCGGATCCACCTCCACAGGTATCTCCCGGATCGTGGGCAGGACGTTCACAAACACATTGTCATCCCGGACCTGGACTTTTTTTGAAAAAAGCCGGATAGCATCGTAGACTCTGGCCTCCGTCACATAGAAATAATAGCGGCCGGCATATTTCATCGTAAATTTCTCTTTCTGCCGTTCTTTTTTCTTCGGACCAATGCCAAGCGTCAGTCGTTTTTTCTCCGGTTTTCCCACATAATCGCTGTCGTGGAGCAGAGTCAGGCGGATCTTCGGCATAGGAAGAAAGCCGGTATTTTCCACCCAGATTTCTACTGGAAACTCCTGGCCTTTTTCCACCACGGGAATCTGCACGTTCAGATGAATCTTAAGATGCGCCCGGAGATACCAGGAACTCCCGTACAGAGCCGCCGCCAGAAGAAGCAGAAAGCCCAAGAGATAAAAAGGAGCCGCCCCGTCATACATGATACAAAGGTAAAAACTCACCGTCGTCAGGATCAGATATGCGATCTTCCTCATAGGCTACCCCTGTCTTTTCTCCGGAAGAGGCTGCGGCACGCTCTCAAGAATCGTGGAAATGATGCCCTCCGCCGTCACATGGTTGACTCTGGCCTTGGCTGAGAGCTGCAGACGATGAACGGCTACCTCCTTAAACACATCGGAAACATCCGTGGGAACCACATAGTTTCTTCCTTTTATATAAGCGGAAGCCTTCGCCATACGGGTGAGGGCGATGGTTCCTCTGGGGCTGATGCCAAGGTCCAACATCGGATGCTCTCTCGTCGCTGCCACCAGATGGGCCACATACTGGAAAATCACATCATGGACAAAGACCTGCTCCACTTCCTTCTGAAGCTCCAGAAGTTCCTCCGCATTGACCACCGGTTTGAGGCCGTCCAGCGGACTCTGGCCGTTGTTGTGCTTGATGATCTCGATCTCTGTCTCCACATCCGGGTAACCAAGAGAGGTACAGATCATAAAGCGGTCCAGCTGGGAATCGGGAAGCATCTGGGTTCCGGCGGAACCGATAGGGTTCTGGGTCGCGATCACGATAAAGGGCTTCGGAACCTCTCTCGTCACGCCGTCCACAGTCACGTTACCCTCCTCCATTACCTCCAGAAGAGCCGACTGGGTCTTCGGTGAGGTACGGTTGATCTCATCTGCCAGGAACAAGTTGCACATGATGGGACCGGGCTGGTATACAAATTCGTTTTTATCTTTCTGAAAAATGGAAAAACCAGTGATATCCGAGGGCATAACGTCCGGAGTGAACTGCATACGGTTTTCCTTCAGGCTCAGTACCCTGGAAAAAGCCAGAGCCATGGTCGTTTTTCCCACGCCGGGAATATCTTCCATCAGCACATGTCCACCGGCCAGAACGGCCATGAGGATTTTTTCCACAATGTCATTTTTTCCGATCACCGCTTTGGTGATCTCTGCCATGATGGCTGCCGATTTGTTTTCGATCATATTTTTCCCCCTTACAAGGATCAGTCGTAACTGTTCAGTATTTTCACAGTTACGAGCAAAAATCCAACAAAAATCGCCTTCGGCGATGGGATTTTTGCGTGCACCTCTCGGGATTTTGGCATATTCATGCCAAAACACCTCGCGGAACAGTGGCTCCTGAACATTTAATCAATCTTCCTCAATCTGGCGGATTCGGGCGATGTGACGCTCCGCGCCGGAAAATTCCGTATTCAGGAAGGTATCTACGATCTTCAGGGCCAGGCCGGTGCCTACGACTCTTCCACCCATAGCCAGGATGTTCGCGTCGTTGTGGAGACGGGTAGCCTCAGCGCTGAAGCAGTCGGAACAGAGAGCTGCGCGGACGCCTTTGATCTTGTTGGCTGCCATGGAGATACCGATACCGGTTCCGCAGATCAGGATGCCTTTTTCACACTCGCCGTCAGCTACTGCATGGCCAACCAGCTTGCCGTAAACGGGATAGTCCACGGCTTCCTCACTGTAGCAGCCGAAATCTTTATACTCGATGCCTTTTTCTTCCAAATGTTTGATGATCTCCTGTTTCAGTTCATATCCTGCGTGATCGCATCCGATTGCTAACATAACAATTCCTCCTCATTTAACAGCACGACCAGTTTTGAGATCAGGCTCTCCATCAGATCGTAGCAGGCCCCGTAATCCTCCAGGGAACCGCCGTAGGGGTCTTTGATCTCCTCCGTACTGCTCACATAGTTTGAAAGCAGAAATACATTCTGCGCGTTTTCATAGTTTTCAAAAACCTTCCTCTGATTCTCCTCATCCACTGCGAGGATCAGAGTTCTCTCATCAAAATCTGATTCCCGAAGCGCCTCCGCCGTGTGATCCTTCAGGCTCTGGTTATGCTTTTCCATAACCGCCTCCACCTTGGGATTTACAGGCTCCGGAAAAAGCACCACCAGCCCTCTCGAGTCCACCTCGAGATCGCTCAAAAGGTATTTACTCCGCATAATTCCTTTTGCCATGGGCGCGCGGCAGGTATCGCTGTTGCTCACAAAAATCAATCTGTCAAACCTTTTCATCCTTTTTCTCCCCAAGACTGATGACCTGGTGGCCCGCCGCCTTCATCAGGCGGTTCATGATGGCCTGGCCCATTCTCGGTGTGTCGAAAGCTTCCGAATAGATCCGGTCTACCTTCAGCTCGTCGAAATCCCGGAGAATCCCGAAGAGATGGCGGGCAATACTGAGCTCGTCCTTCCGGCTTCCGATGGATTTTACAATGCCGCCCTCGTAGAGACCTTTCGTCTCCTCCGTGGCGATGACACCGACTTTTTCTCCAGCCTTGTTTCCCTGCTCCACCAGACGGTTAATGGCAGCGATGACTTCGTCTTCTCTGCCTTCGACGATCTTGAGATCTGCCTTGGGAGCGTAATGCTTGTATTTCATGCCCGGCGCTTTGGGATGGGCCTTGCTGCTGTCAAGAAGCAGCGCCCGGTCAATCTCCACCGGCCCGATGACCTCCTTCAGCATCGCCTGGCTGATGTAGCCCGGTCGAAGAATCATCGGCTGATCCGTACTCACATCCACAATCGTGGACTCGAGACCGATGTCCACCTCGCCGCCGTCCAGAATCATGTCGATCTTTCCGCAGAGGTCTTCCTCCACATGGGAAGCCTTTGTGGGGCTTGGTCTTCCGGAAGTGTTGGCGCTGGGAGCTGCAATATAGCCCCCGCCTGCATCGATGACCGCCCGCGCGATCGGATGGGAGGGCATACGCACCGCCACAGTATCCAGCCCGCCGGTGGTTCCGTAGGGCACCAAGTCACTTTTCTTAAAAATCAGCGTCATGGGACCCGGCCAGAATTTTTCCATCAGGAGCTCCGCCTGGGGTGACACCTCCGAGACAATGGCATCCAGCATTTTTCGCTCTGTGATATGTACGATCAACGGGTTATCGGAAGGCCGTCCCTTGGCTGCGTAGATCTTCGCCGCCGCATCCTCGTTCAGCGCATCTGCCCCCAGGCCGTAAACGGTCTCCGTGGGGAATGCCACCAGGCCTCCTCTTTTCAAAATCTGACCAGCCTGGCGAATGGAAGCTTCATCCGCTTTCGCACAGATTGTGTATATGATATTTTCCATATTTTTTCACCTCAAATCAAACAGGTCATACCCTGTTTAGTATAACAAAAAAAGCGCTGTTTGTACAACGCTTTTTTCTTTGGTGAATATCTTAATAGAACTGATGTGCTCCGATCTTGATTCCTTTGCCGGAACCGGTGTTGAAGTACATGGCACTTCCGATCGGATTCTCTCCTGCCAGAGCTGCGTCTGCTGCATCATAACAGCTACTGGGGATGGAGCCATTTGCGATGACGCTGTCCAGCCAGCCGGAACCTGCCGGGCTGAACTGACCACTCTCATAGATAACGCCTTTGATCGTGCTTGCGAAGGAGCTGCTGGCCACACGGTTCAGAACAACCGCGCCCACGGCCACTTTTCCGTCCCAGCTCTGGTTGCCTGCCTCGCAGTAGATCAGGCCGGCGAGAAGCTCGCGGTCGCTGGATGAGGCGCTGGTGGATGTGTCGGTGGTGTCAGAAGAGCTGCTGTCATCGTAACTCGTGTCGGAGCTGCTGTCATAGGAGCTGCCATCATCGTAACTTGTGTCGGAGCTGCTGTCATAGGAGCTGCCATCATCGTAACTTGTGTCGGAGCTGCTGTCGGTATAAGAGCTGCCATCGTCGTAGGAGCTGTCAGTATAGCTGTTGTCATAGCTCGTGTCATAGGAACTTCCATCGTCGTAGCTCGTGTCATAGCTGCTATCAGTGTAGGAACTTCCGTCATCGTAGCTGGTATCGCTGTAGCTGCTATCATAGCTCGTGTCGTAGCTATTGTCGCTGTAGGAGCTTCCGTCATCATAGCTGTCATAACTGCTATCGCTATAGCTGCTTCCATCGTCATAGCTGCCAGAATTGCTGGAACCGCTCACACTGCCATAAGCATCTCCGGTAGATACAGCCTTATCCAGAATCGTGGTTTCCATCACATCCTCAGCCGGCACATAAGCCACGGTAGCGTCATCCATCTGCACCTCTACCCAGGAGCCGTCATTGCTGAGAACCTCATACTCTTTTCCTGCTGACACAGTCGCCAGAACCTCAGAAGAACCGTCCGGCGCTGCAAAAAGACTCACGCCATCCCAGTAAGTTTTTACACCCTCGGAACCGTAAACACCGGCAAGATTCTTTGCGTCCTCGCCAAAGGCAAGGCAGTCATTTCTTACATAACCTTCCACGCCGCCGGAGATCACAAGAGACCAAGTCTCCCCTCTCTCTATCACATCAGCGGAAGCCGCCGTCGTCAGATAGCCGACGATCGTGCTGTCCTCAGAAGCGGCCGCACGGATATTTACTGCCTCCACCACATTGGCCACTGCCCGGTAAGCCCAGACATCGTCGCTGTATGTATCATCCGCATAGACCGGAAGCGCCGTAAGAATCGAACAGGCCGCAATGGTCGCCGCAGAAATCAGTACCTTCTTTATATGATTACCTTTCATAAATTACCTCCTGAATGAATTGCAGAAGCTGTTTTTTCTACAATTCCGTTACAAATATTACAAATTTGTTAAACTTTGTTACAGGAGCATTTTACTATAATGACAGGGGTTTGTCAACTGATTTCTCGGGGTGGGGAAGGGTGGCAAAAATAGCCTCCTTTATTTACGGTTTCCATTTATATCCGCATTTTTTACAAACATCTACAACTTCTCCGGATCCAACCCATCCCCAAAACGGATCATATCCACGATTTAAAACTCCAATATCCTGACAACCGCACTTTGGACATCTCACAATCCGACTTTCCGCTCTCGCAATGGCTATCGCTTCTCTTTCTTCTTTCTCCTCTTCAATCGTTTTTCCTTGATATTTTTCCGGAAACATTCCTGTGATTTTTGTCTCATATATAAATTTTTTTAACTCTCTTGGAAGAATGCCCGTCATTTGTGATAATTCTTGAATTACTTGATTCATTTGAGCAGAATCTACTTTATTTTCCATTATTCGTGCATAAAAACTCGTCAAATTATACTCACATTGATTATACTCACCTTTATTAAAAATACACACCATTTCCGGATCGCCAGAAATAATTTCTCCAGATCGTGATTTTTGGCATTTTCGTTTTACCATATTCTGAAACTCTTCCATTCTCTTAAATCTGGTTATTTCCTTTTTGGCATAAGCCGTAAAATCCATCTCTGCTTCTTCATATTGTTTTAACCGTGGTAATAACCGATCTAATTCTTCACGAGACGATTTTCCAGCTTCTATCATTACAGGAAATAGAAACATCAAGCATAATGGAGTAAGATCCAAAATCAAAGGCCAGTCTCTACAACAATAAACTAATATAAACGAAATAATAGCTGGAACAAAGAAAAAAATAAAAGCCAAGTTTTCAAAGTATTCTGCCTTATATTTCAGCCGATTTACATATTTTTCATAATTTTCAGGCAATCCTGAGGGTTTAGTTGGTCTTGCTATATTATAATGCTTTAATTCTTCTTCAAAAGTTAAATTTTCTTTTATTTTTCCCTCATCGTCATATATATCTTTTATATTATTCATTAAAACAATATCTGACCAGTCAATCAACTTATAATCAAAAGCATAACCAAACTCTCTATTTGGATAATTCATTGTATCATATTTATACTTCCATAATTCCTTGTCTCTTTTTCGTGTGTCCGGATACGTCTGCGGGTCATATTCTTTTGCAATGAACTTATAATCGCATGTATAACAACTATCCACAAAATCCGGCAATATTTCCCCACATTTTGGACATCTCATATCAACCCATGCCATAAACATCATTCTCCTATACTCATTATTTTAACGCCTACCATTTTTCATAAACAAATAAAAATTCTAGAAAAATTTTACTTAACATTGATCAAGTTCTTTTATAATTTCTTGATTCATTAAGTCATAAGAATCCCAGTTTTCTTTTCTAAGATTAATTTTTACCTGCTCACAAATATATTTTATCAGACCCATTATTTCTGAAATAGATTTTCCAGTCTTCTCTTTCACCCAATCAGGTGTAGCAGATACAATATTATGAGCAGCAATATTACGCACATTGTGCTCTACATCAACCAAATCCTGCACTCGTTTTGCAAGATTTTCCGAAGAACATTTTTTCTGTATTACGTTATTAAGCTGTGCTGAATATACTGGTCCAAAATTGAATTGCAGATACTCCCCCTGAAGCAACCTCAACATTTCTGTTCCTTCCAGTTTTGATCTGCTCCATTTTCGTATGTTTCCATTCGCATAATACTTTTGAATTTCCACATCACAATACTGTTCAAGAACTATCTCTAGCAGGTCTACTCCCAACGGTGTAATTGCTCGAATAAAATCTGCATATTCTTTTCTTCTCACCTTTAAGTCTAGCACAAGTGTATATTCGAACAAAATCTTTTTAATATTATTCTCCTTAATAACAGATAAAACCCTATTTTTTTCCGGTAAAACAAGATTCATTTTTTCCCAATTTAGGGAAGATCGTGCTTCTGCTGCTTCCAGCCACCGAAATGCTCTTGATGACAAATCTTCCCGAATATCTTTTCCTACTTCTAAAGCTGCCGAATAATCATAAGATAATAAATGTTTTTTTATAATATCAATTTTTAAAAGTCTCATTAAATTGATACAACGTACCTCAACACACCGGTTTTCTGCACCTATCTCGTTATCTTGATTCAATTCCCAGTTTGCCACTACATCATATTCTTTTCGTTCTTCATGTTCCAAATTACTTTCTTTTTTAGGCGTAGAGACTTGTATCGGTAAAAAACGATACTCAGCCAAAGTTGCCATCACCAGAAGAGCACTTTTCATACTAGGAGTTCCTGATGCCATATTTAACAACAACTGCTCTTCTTTCCCTTTCTTTGCTTCTATTTCTCCTATGATCTTACGAAATTCATTATAAAAAACATCGTATTGCTGTACTTGCACCATCTCTGGTGCTTCTATCACATGAACTTCAAAATCGTGATGTAAGGCTTCTCCTAAAAGTTCCAATGTTTTTACATAACGATTATCCTTTTTATGATTCTCCAACATTTCTTTTGAAAGATATAAGTAGACCACATCTGGTAAATAGTGCCTGCAAATATGAAGTAAAGACCCGTCATGAAAATATTTTATCGGGTCAGTATTTCCCACAGGTGAAAATAAATATTTCTTTTCCATTTTTCCCTTCCTTTTTAAATCAAAATAATTTCTTCCTCAAATTCCGGTACTGTTCCCCAGGATGTTACTTTACCCTTTCCTGTGATTCGATAAATCCGCACATTATCTTCATTATCTTTTAATTCTATATATTTTGGAATTTCTCTGACCATTTTTTCGTACCGTTGTGAAGAAAGCATTGCTTCAAAAGCAGATTTTTGAACCCTTTTTCCATAACCTTCTAAAAATTTTGCAAATTTTACACGACGCTTATTATCTACAATATCATAAATAATCAATATAAACTGCTTATCATCTTCTAATTCTTCCGCTATCTGAAAATAATAATCCTCATCATCGAATGATAATTGGCTCATAAAGCTCTGCATCTCCCTCCTCAATTGCCTTTGCCAAACTTTCCATCTGTAAAAAGATGCCTCTTCTGAAACTAACTGGATAATCAATATATTTCAGATAGCGAACTTCTGTCTGAAATTTTCTTTCCAGTTTATTCAAATAAACTTTCAATCCATTTTTCGTCATATAACACCCAGGCCGATCTTCATTACAAATAAAACCATCTTTAGCAATTTCGTGTCCATTGATCATACTCATCACCGTAGCATCTACAATAATTGCCCGCCATTCTTCCATTAAATCACTGGCCAAAGTTGGATGTTTTTCTGCATCCCTATGAATAAATCCAAAAAATGGATTTAACCCTTTCATTTCAATTTTACAATAGACTTCATTCATAAGGATAGAGTAACCCAGACTTATCATAGAATTAAATTCATCTCTGGGTGGTCTTTTACTTCTGCCTTGGAAATAAAATTGTTTATCTATACATTCAGAAAGACCTTTAAAATAATACTTTGCAGCCTGTCCTTCAAAACCAATCATTTCACTTATTTTTTGGCATTCGAGAACTTTATTCCTACAAATATTCATCATTTTTTGTTCTTCATTCAAAGTAATTCCTTTACTTTTTTCATATCGTTTTAAAACTACACTCTGATTTTTGATTTTTGCATTCAGGATCTTTTTCCCTATCTTTACTGCAAATTCTGTATCATACAAAGCACTTTGTTTCCTCTGTCGTTCTGTATTTACATGTCCAGTAGAAATGAGTCGTCCAAAATATCTTCCACCCTTAGAAAAATAAGATACTGATATTCCTCGTTCCATGCATTCTTCTGCACATTGAGTCGTCATCTGTGATTGACCCATGATTGTGATTGCTTCCAAAGATTCAATAGGAATCATCCTTTTCATTCCATCTTTGTATGTAACCGTACACTGATTTGCTTCTACACCAATTACTGCCCCATTCTCATTTACATACAGTAAACCCATAACAGATCTCCTCCTTCATTACCAACTATGTAACACGTCCCCTGACGGGGAATATATTTCTCTAATATGTTAAAAACCAAACTCCAGAAATCTGCTTGGCGTTTCCGTCCCCCAGCGGGAACTGTATTTCTCTAATCCAACTCTTCGTGTCTTATATGTCAACGCAGAACCGTTTCCGTCCCCTAACGGGGACTGTATTTCTCTAACTTGCAACTATTAACTCTACAATCATCCCGGAAAACGTTTCCGTCCCCTAACGGGGACTGTATTTCTCTAAACTCAACTCTACAAGGTCTGTCAAGTGGTAACTTTAGTTTCCGTCCCCTAACGGGGACTGTATTTCTCTAATTCATAATAGAAAGCCTTGTATGTAAGTGTGAGATATTGGTTTCCGTCCCCTAACGGGGACTGTATTTCTCTAAAAAAACAAGAAGGGTATTGAACAAAGTCTCACTGGTTTCCGTCCCCTAACGGGGACTGTATTTCTCTAACTGATAAGTAAATTTGATTACTTCGTTGGAAGAGTTTCCGTCCCCTAACGGGGACTGTATTTCTCTAACCCAAAGCAGTCTTGCCAGAATGCCAGACTACAATACGTTTCCGTCCCCTAACGGGGACTGTATTTCTCTAACCAAAGGAGGGAGTGCGTATGGACTACAAGGAACGTGTTTCCGTCCCCTAACGGGGACTGTATTTCTCTAACTGATATGAAAAAAACTATTGATTTACTAAATGGTTTCCGTCCCCTAACGGGGACTGTATTTCTCTAACCATGAGTGCAAAAGTAATTAAAACAAGTGAAGGTTTAACGTTTCCGTCCCCTAACGGGGACTGTATTTCTCTAACGAAAAGTTTCATATGGACATCCGTTGGTATGATTGTTTCCGTCCCCTAACGGGGACTGTATTTCTCTAACAATCGTGAACTCACAACGCTCAAACGTGAGATTCAGCAGTTTCCGTCCCCTAACGGGGACTGTATTTCTCTAACCCAAGGATAGAGAAGAGCTTGCGAACTGGTTGAGTAATAGTTTCCGTCCCCTAACGGGGACTGTATTTCTCTAACTGTTTAACTTTGCCTTTACCAAAAAGACAGCTGTTTTGTTTCCGTCCCCTAACGGGGACTGTATTTCTCTAACCACATAAACCGACACGGGGAAAGACTATCACAAGCAAGTTTCCGTCCCCTAACGGGGACTGTATTTCTCTAACCTGATAAAATGTCAAAATGTGTCATTTGCGGCAAAGAATTGTTTCCGTCCCCTAACGGGGACTGTATTTCTCTAACTGACTATTGACAACTTATAGATTGACAAGCAAGAAAGGTTTCCGTCCCCTAACGGGGACTGTATTTCTCTAACGGAATACAACTACACCAAAAACAAAAAGGGTATTGAACAAGTTTCCGTCCCCTAACGGGGACTGTATTTCTCTAACAAAGAATTCTTGCGGAACGTATGACTTATGCAGATGTTTCCGTCCCCTAACGGGGACTGTATTTCTCTAACAAGCAAAAGTTGACCGCATGTTCCTCCAGGGCAAAGTTTCCGTCCCCTAACGGGGACTGTATTTCTCTAACATTAACAAGGGGGTGTAAGAATGCCGTATTTAAGAAAGTTTCCGTCCCCTAACGGGGACTGTATTTCTCTAACACCCTCCTTGAAACCTCGCATTTTATCTGGGTTCATTTTACAATTTGCGTGAGAAAAATTATTTTGAGAAATACAGCTTTTTGAAATTATAAAAAAGCTCAAAATTTGTTATATTTCTGCGGTGCGCGGGAAAATCAAGAAATTGATAACTCGCATTGCCCCATCATATATTCTTTTCCTTTATAACGAGTACATTTTAGCACATGTGGTGAAACACCTTTTCTTACATCTTCATCATGTTTATGATCTCGTGGCACACCAGTTTTTTCAAAAATATCCTTTACAATGCTTACCCCTTCTTGTCCTTCAAACATTGCATAAGTCATAGTTTTTGACACAAAACCACAACCGCCACCTAAAAACACTGTCTGATCGGATGCCCTGTCCATCCCTGAAAACTTACTCTGAAATACATCATAATATCTGTCATAAAAAATTTCAACTGCCTTTAAAATCTCTTCTGGGTTAAGATGACAAATACTCTGATCTATTGTCATGCTGGTATGAATCACAGTTCCAGGCTTTACACATTCACGCAAAAGATTGATCGTTCCTTCCTTTCCATCTATATGGCGATCCCATTTCTGACAAAGGATTATATCTTTTCTTTCCAAAACATCACTATCTCCAATTATAAGCCCCGCCATGATATCATTTACTTTCTCACTTTTTTTCAGAGTATGAAATGCTTTATTCTCTATAGCTTCTATGTTTTTTGAAAGTACCCGTTTTCTATTGCATGGAATCTGAATATCTTGTTTTATACTTGTTCGTTCTATACGATATTTTTCAGGATACTGTATAATGTCCGCACACAACAAAATAGTTCTCAACATACCTTTAATAGAACTGCCTGGTATATACGGATTTCCATAAGGATCTACCATACATGCCATAATCTGCATTTTCCCCCGTTCCATCTGGATATCTCCAGCATTCAACACATATTTCATACAGCTTTCTATTTCTTTGGTCGGAATCTTATTTTTCTGAACCCAATGTTTCAAATCTTCTTTTGTATCCTTTACCATGAACCGTTCCAGTTCTGTCTCCAAATGTCTCCTTTTCGCTAACAGATATAACTTTTCAGCATCAACAATTCCAACCGTACTTCGATTTAAAAAAAGATATTCTTTTTTCTGAATTTCATATCCGCTTCCCACAAAAACTGGTCCCTGAACTTTCAAACTTAAATCATATACTTTTAACGACCGATTCATATATCTACCCCCAGAAAAAGTGCCTTTTCATATCGAAACACTGAATGTCTTCCACCCTCTCTTTCTTCGATTAATCTTCCTTCAAACATCTTTTCAAAGCATGAGCCGGCATCAAAAACATACAAATCTCTTTTTCTTCTTTGCTGCTCTGCATAGGTCTCTGAACTCACAAATCCACTTCTTTTCAAAACACTATAAGATGCATTTTCAAGAATCTTTTCCATCTCCTGATCTTCTGGCAAAGCAACAGAAAGAAGCATATATTTATCCGCTTTTTTCTGTAATTTTTCCTTTAGCTCATCTGGCATTTCATGTTCCATATATTCAAAACGGCCCAAACCAGCGCTTCGCTTTCCTCCAAGCCCACTATAAGAAAGACTATCCAGCAATTTTTTAAATAATTCTACTGCCTCCAGTTCCTGATAAGCCAAAATCAAATACAATCCATTTCCTTCTGAAAAATAAAATGCATTCACCCGATAAGGCTCCGACTCTTCATTTCCCCGAAGTCCCACTGAAACTTTCATACTATGTACGCCAAATTTTTGTTCTTCTTTTAATTCTTCCTCCGGGTATTCTCCTTTCAAAAAATTTTCCAGATATTCTTGTGGAATATATTTCATTTTTTTAAAACGCTTTTTTTCTACTGAATTTCCCTTTTTTTCATCTTTTACTGCTTTATAAGAAATCATTGGCTTTGGAATATAATACCGTCTTTCCTTATAGGGAAAAGCATCAGAAAAAAGTAATTCATTTTTTCTGACATAACCAAGAAACTCTCTTTCCATCCCCAATTTCAATGCTTCCATAAAAAGCGCTGAAAACAAAGTATCTGCATGAAAAGTAAGCTCTGCATTTTCCAGATTTCCTTTTCCAAAACGGACACCGTTTTGAAATTCCAGTTTATACAATTTGTAGTCCACCATATTCTCTCTATTCTTTTTAGTGCATGTTCAACAAAAAGCCTTGATTTTACTGACTTTGTTGAACTGTTAATAAGTTACATATATCTACAAAATAGAGTTTTCTGGATATGAGGTGACTTCGTGGAGTCCATTTCTGATGATTTTAGGTACAAGAAATAAAACGTCTTTGTCTTTTCTTATGAAGGCCTTCTTGTCTCCCAAATTCACCTACAGCAACTAACCTCTCATGTCTACCAGGATCACCATCCTCTGACGGGTCCTAAATTCCTTCCTTCTGCTTATCCATAGTTGGATGCTGCTCATGCTCCTTTTGCAGGGTCGTTGCCCTATTAAAAATGTCAACGCAGCTACTGGCTCTACTTTGTCTTATATATTTTGCATTCCTGTTTCACAGCACCATTGATGGCGGACGCTTTCCTGTTTACAGTACTTATTGCTCAGGCTGCTATAAAGTTGCCTTCCCGGTGAATATCTGACATCATTTTCAATCTGTCATAGTCTACACCTTTCGTTAATACCGCATAAAACACACGGATCAGCTTACAGCTGACAGCAACCATTGCCTGCCTTCGTTTCAGCGGATTCTTTACACGGGTTACATAGCAATCATAGATCTCTCGGAACTCTCTGTTTCCTGCAAGCAACGGTACCATTACCTGATACAGGATCTTTCTGAGTTTCCTTCTCCCACGTTTGCTGATCCTCGTTCTTCCTTTGTGCTTTCCTGAACTGTTTTCCACCAGTTCCAGTCCTGCATATTTCTGGATCTGTTTTGGTGAATCAAAGCGTCTGATATCACCAACCTCAGCTATGAATCCTGCTATTGTGATACTCCCTACTCCTTTAATGGCGAGTAACTTCTCCACATACGGTACTTTCAGGATCATTTTCTCAAGTACTTTATTGACGGCTTCTAACTGTGAAGTCCATAAGCGATGCTCCTCAAGCAGCATATATAATTCACTTTTCGTTCCAATCCCTCCGCCAAGTCCAACACTGTTGTGCGCAGCTTCAACCAGGGTCTTTGCCCTATCTTCTGTAACTCCTCTGCCACGCATCTTTTTGTCATGCCAGATTTTTCGAATCCCATTTACTCCAAGTGCGATCACATCTTTTGGCAATGGTGCTTTTTCAAGCACTGCCAGGCCGCTTATTGCATCAAATCTTGTGTATAATCCCAGATACTCCGGGAAATGTATTGCAAGCCATCTCTGGATCCTGTTTGCAGATATGTTGTGCTGCTTCATGATCCTGTCACGGCTGTATACCAGGTCTCTTATTTCGGCATAAATGCCTTCTGGCATGTATGGGATTGAATATCTCCCATCCACAACCAGTTTTGCAATTGTTTTAGGATCTTTTGAATCCGTTTTCTTTGGACTGTTATCATCAAGTTCCTTGATCTTCTTAACTGAGAATGAATTGACCATTACTAATCTTTTCTGATGATTATTTACATACTTCGCAAATGCAAACCAGTAATGACCTGTTAGCTCGCAGCCGATCAGAACTGCGGTCTTGTTATTCTCAGTCTTAAGTGTCTCAGCCCAAAGATTGAAAGAATTGAAACCTTCCAGATCGTTATAAAAAGAAAAAACACGTTTTGTAAGTTCGCGCCCTCTGTTGTCAAAAGCTCTTGCATAATGTATCTGGCTTCCGATATCAACTCCGACAACCATTGTTGAATCTATTACTTGCTCAATCTTTTCATTCTGTGTATAATTCATTTGGGACCTCCGGTGTTTGATTGTTTTGTTTACATCCGCCAAGATGCAACTCAATCTTACCTTGAGGTTCTTTTTTATTCAATTGGCGCTTTTAATGAATTACAGAAATGCTCCTTTACTCTCCTGCTGCTTCCTCCAAAATTTTATTACACTGATCCATCAATCCATCAGCGACTTCTCCCACTACCACTTCCGCATAGAGATCCTGAAATCCTACCTTGCCATATCCTCTGGAACCGCTTCCTCCCAGATAATCATATTGCAATAACTTTAATCCTTCTGCCAGAGTTTCCATATCCTCGATAAACTCATTTTCCTCTTCCAACTCATAAATAAGATCCAGTTCAAAAATAGTTCCCCTTACTGCCCGTTCGATCTGACGGGGATTCGCTACCGCTGTTGTCCTTGAAATGGAATTTTCAAATTTTACCTCTGTCATGCTCTGAAGCCCCGCTTTTCGCAATTCATTTTCATTTGCCAGAACCATATCTGAAAATAACAGACGGCTTCTTCTAATTTTTGATTTACCTTTTCCTGCCGATCCAAACAAGCGCAAAATCCGTTCATCGTCCCCATCTGGATCTATTACAACAGTATTTAATTCTCTGGCAAGAAGACTTCTTATTTTTCCTTTTAAAGAGCTCCCTGGAATCATGGGATAACCTGAAAGCACATCTTTGATCACAGGCGAATCAACTGCCCCAATCGCTGCAAATGCTCCACTTCCCCCAATATGCATTCCTGTTTTTAATAAAATATCACCTGAAATTTTTATCTTCGCGTACATAATTCTTCCCCTCTCTTATTCATCTCGTCCGCCATAATATCTATGAAACGCAATCAATGCCTCCATATATCTGCTAAACAACAGATAGTTCTTTTTACTCTGCTTAATTTCTTTCAGAATATCAAGAATCTGTGCCTTTTGTACAAACTCATTTACTTTCGGTTCTCGTCCACACTCATACATAAATCTGACCCTAAGATACTCAATGCGCCCATTCAAATCTTCATTTAAATTTTCTTTTTGGCTTGTCAATACCTGATTATAGATATCCGCCGTCATAGCCAACAGGTTCCTGATTTTAGATGTAGTAACAATGTTTATTTTTCCTCTGTTTTTTCGCTTTGACTCCTCCACTAATTCTATAATCACTTTTTCTGCAGCATCTACATAGGTACTTTCATTTATTCTCATTTTAAAATTCCCCTTTCTCGCGATGACTGTAAGCATAGAGATTCATAGCCGTTTTTAACTCTCTGCAGTCTTTCTCTGACTGAATCCATTCATACATCTTTTTTGAAAACCATCTGTATTTTTCTTTTTTCTCCCCTTCATCCGTCGGTTCAAGTCTCGAAAGCAGATAAACAAACCTGGCAAAATTAATCTTTTCTTTTTGATTCCGAATCAATTCCAACATTCGATACAAAAAGACCATTCCTCTATCTTCTAAATTTCCAAAAAAATCTTCAAGTACCCGGTATTTTTCAACCACTACTCCATTGATAAATTCTTCCCACTTATAGGTTCCATCGCTGACTTCTGTCTTTCCATCAATAAGGAAATGTGATTCTCCATCTTCAAACAACGTTACCGCATTTTTCCCTGGAAGATCTTTTGACTTCGATTCCAAATCTCCAGTTTCTTCCGCTATCGCACTGATCGGATAAGATTTTTCATAAATGCCAATTCCCGCTGAAATAGAAAGTGTCCCTTGAGTATACTTCTTTAGCTTTTCCTCTAAATCTACAGCCAGCTCTATTACATCATTCCAAGTTCCCACAATAAATACATCATCACCGCCAGAATAAATAATCGTTGCTTTTCTTTCTACACCCTTATTTTCCCCAGTCAGACTAAATTCCCCTTCTGCTAATATAGAACGAATAAAATACTTAAAGAAAATCGACAACTGTCTTGAAAGAGTTGCTGTTCTGCTCAATGTTGTATATTGTTCTGGAAAACCGACCACAAATGTCTGGCCTAAATTGTCCACATCTGCCCGCAAAATTCCGATCCGGTTAATCCCTTCTGCCTCCTCGGCAAATTCTTCAAAGGTATTTCCTGTCGTATAATCCCCTACCCAGAG
Source organism: Fusicatenibacter faecihominis (assembly GCF_020686945.1). Taxonomy (NCBI): domain Bacteria; kingdom Bacillati; phylum Bacillota; class Clostridia; order Lachnospirales; family Lachnospiraceae; genus Fusicatenibacter; species Fusicatenibacter faecihominis. The sequence continues at coordinate 46,349 of NZ_JAJEPR010000007.1, forward strand.
TTTCGTTGCCACATGCTTTCCGGTAAACATCTGATTCTTCGCATAGGTCCTTACAAAATACAGATCTTTTTCCATACGCTTTTTTAATGACCTTTCCCCATCAGCTAAAAGATAACAGTTTCCCGGAAGAGGCAGCCCTTCCTCGCCGCCCTCCAACTCAACAGTAAAAAAATCACTGTATAACACATTTGCAGAAAATTTTTCTATTTTTCTGCATAACGGGCATACCCCTTCTTCATCTACATTGCCAATTTTCTTACATACTTTGCATTCTCTTGTATAATCATTTATCTTTCTATTATTTAACCATATGATATCCTCTGCCGAATACCGATGCTGTTTCTTTTCTGCTATTCTTCTCGCGACAGTCTGAAATATTTCTGCATAACTTCCCTCTGGAATGTTTCTTAATGTATTGGCATCACAAATTGCATAACCACAAGCCACAAACAATTCTGTTTGAAAATATCGTAAAAACCAATTTTTTAATTCTTCTTCAAATTCTTTAATCTTCGCTTTTGCACCATCTGTATTAGGCAAAAGCATATAACAATGTCCGCCTCCAGAATAAATTAAATTTGTTCTGGAAAGTTCCAATTTTTCCAAAAGCAAGTCGATAATATGTTCCATCAGAATTTCCAAGTAAAAAGATCTGGCTCTTAAAGTCCGCAATGCGTTTTTAGATGTGATTGTATAAATAAAATTTTGGATTCCGGAAATATCCATAGAGAACAGCAAAAATACTTTTTGATCATAAAATTCTTTTTCTTTTGTAAAAAGTGTTTCCTTATAGTTCAACTGTTTTTCATTCAAATAATCATAAATGCAGGCAGCAACTGCCGCTGTCATTTTTACATGATCAAAAAGAGAAATATCTGTAAGTTCTGCTTTCGCAGTTGATGAAGGTACATAAGACAAATTCGCTTCCATAACCGCCAGCAATGAATTTAAATACTCTTCTGTCCAATCAATTCCTTTTAAATTATCTGTAAGTCTTGCCCGTATTTTCTGATAAAAATTTTCCGAAAATTTTTTCTTTTCTGCTGATGGATAATTAATTTCTCCATTCGGGTCCATGTCTCCCGGCTGATAATACAATTCCTCCTGGTTCCCATTTAAAATATTAAAAACACTCTGCAGCGGAACAGATACTTCAAATCCCTTTTCCTCTGTGTTCTCTCTTTTTCTCCGATCAGCAAAGGCAGCGATATTATCCGCAATATAAACGATATATGCCAGACTTTCATCTGCAATGGAAGCATTCTTCAGATGTGACGCGTGATGATATCGCACACAATTCAAAACTTCCGAATCGTTCACTCCTGCTTCTGTTTTTAAATAATCATAACCCGACGTACTATGATTTCTACGGTCATTCCCCTGCCTGTAAATAACCTTTCCTATATCATGTAAAAGTGCTCCTATACCAAGTTTTGCTTTCTGATCATTCATCCTTCTCCCTCCTGCCATATTTTATCGCGCCCATTCCAATACCTGTCTTTATTCCTATGCCAGAAAATTCCCCAAATTTTAATAACATTCTCGCATATTTCGCCAGCGTGTCTGTGCCTCCCATATGAATGCAAATGCTTCCAACAAATCCTGTAATCTGCACCTTTTCCAGTGGAAATGCAACTGTCTGCAGACGATATCTTCTGATCTCACTTTTTTCTGTTAATTCCGTTAGCGTATCCTCATCTATCATATTCAGTTCAGCTGAAAGTTCGCTGTATTTACGCATTAAACTTCCATAAATTAACTGTAAATCCGGATAAATCATATATTTTCCATCACGTTTAAAAGCTGTTGGCGTCAGAAAATTTACTTCCAGATATCTTTCACACTTTTTATCGTAAAATTCTTTTATCAGGTTGCTTTCATCATACAATTCTACATTTTTTCGTTTAATCGGAGCCAGCAACTGTTTTTTCTTTATGTTCAACTCATTCAATTTTGCCATTGGAAGAATGATGTTTTCATAGGCTTCTTCTGTCAGTGTTTTTATATGCCAGACCAATTTTCCATTTTCTTTTACAAGGCACTGGCTATACGGATTCAAACGATTTTCATGCAATCTCTCCGCATACTCCGCTTGAATATTTTCCATTATAACCCCTTGCAAATTTGATGACTGCTGAAATGTAAGTATTGGGGAGTCTAACTCCATTTTTAAATCTGCATACATACCTTTGCTGCCTTTCTGTGCGTTTTATCCGATTTTTCTCTATTTTTTTCGATATAATTAGTGATATTATATCATTTCCTTTATAAAGCGTCAATTTTCACTCTTTATTTCATACCAAAAAAGTCGCCATAAAACAGATTTTCTTTATCTGCCTTATGGCGACTTGTTCTTTTTCTTTTATTTGTTTATCATTATCTTTACCAGGCAAGTCTTCTTATAAAAAGCCATCCCATAGCTCAGCACCGTTCTGTAATCCTCTGTTTTGATCTTATCTGCATATCTCTTTTCTCTGATCTGAGCCAGTGCCTTCTCACAATCTGCCTCCAAACAAGCTTCTGAATCTGAGACTTTTACCTCGATCACAACCGCTTTCCTGTCGGCTCTGTCTTTCACTGCAATATCAGAACGCCCCAGGCCATTTTCAAAATTGGACTCCACAATATAGCCTGCTTTCGATAAGAGACCGACTAGGATTGCATGATAAAAGCTTTCCGAATAATCATGATAGCTGATGGTCGTAAACAGTAAATCTGACAAAATCTGGCTTAATTTTTTGTCATCCTTTTCCCAGAAAGGCTGAAAAAAGGAAGTCCGATCGCTGCTTTTAATCGTATCTGTAGTCCATTTTCTGATGGTTTCCTCAAATACATCTTCAATCTCTCTGTTAGGTATTTTTAAAAAGCATTTTTTTCTGCCTGCAAAAGAGCTGTCCCTGTATAAATCCTTCGTCAGATAGCCGGATGCATAAAGCAGGCTCCAGATATTTGACTCGGAATCCATCACTTCATCATAAGTCAGATTTTCCGAAAGCTCCTTCAGAATAGCCTCACCCTGAAGCAGTCTCTCGAACTTTTCCGACACATCATATTCCCGTTTGCTTAAAAATTCCCTTATAATGGAATTGCTGCTGCTGTTTATCCAGTAATCAAAAGTTTCAGCGGTATGATCTACGATTTTAGTCCATGGACAATAGACATATTTCCTGCCAAACACATAGCCATCGTACCATTCCTTTGCTTCCATATAATAGGCATTCAGCTGATAGTCGTCCATCATCTGCTGCACTTCGGCATCCGTCAGCCCAAAACATTCGTCAAACTGAACATCCGAAATCGTCCTCACATCAAAATTATTGAGCCCCGTAAAAATGCTTTCTTTTGAAATTCTCAGACAGCCGGTCAACACTGCAAAGGCCAGACTGCTGTTGCTTTTCAACGCAGCTCCAAAAAAGCTCCTGATAAAAGCGACCAGCTCTTCATAATAACCGTACTGATACGCCTTATCCAGGGGAACATCATGCTCATCAATCAGAATAATGACTCTTCTTTCATAATATTGAAACAAAATATCGGACAATATTTTCAATGATAAAGAAAGATTGACTCCGCTCCAATCCCCAAGAAGCATTTTCTCCAGGCGCTGCCTTTGGAAAGCAGAAAGCTTATGATCATACAGCATAAATTCATATTTTCCAATAATCTCCGCCATAAGATTCCGAAATTTGCTTACTGCTTCCTCATAATTCAAACCGGAAACTTCTTTTAAACTCATAAAGATAACCGGATATTTTCCCAGATGTTTATCGCATAAATCTTTCTCTTTTGAAATTTTCAGCTCTTCAAACCATGCAGGATCTGCTCCAATTTCAAAAAATGCCTTCAGTATAGACATATTCAGAGTTTTGCCAAATCTGCGCGGCCTGGTAAAAAGTGTCACTTCCGAGCCATTGTCGATAATATCCCTGATTAAATTCGTCTTATCTACATAGTAGTAGTCGTTTTCTCTGATTTTCCTGAAATCATCAATTCCAACTGGCAGTTTCTTCATGGCAAAGCCCTCCCTTCATCTACTATATCTATTTGCAATAAAAAATGCACGCAAAAACACGCAGAAGACTTCTCCCTTTCTGCAAGTCTTCTGCGTGCATTTTAATTTTCTATTCTTTTTTCAAAATCAATGGCGAAGTCTGCTTCTCCGTCTTCTCTCTCCACCATGTAGCCGGAAATGCCGAAGACTTTTTCCACATGGTCACGGGTCAGGACTTTCTGGGGGGTGCCGTGGCTGAGGACGCGGCCTTCTTCCATGAGGTAGAGGGTGTCGCAGTAGTAGGACGCCAGGCGCAGATCGTGAATCACGATGAGGATGGTCTTGCCGCTCTGCTTCAGATAATTGAGAAGGAAGAGCTGATGGCAGATGTCCAGGTGGTTCGTGGGCTCGTCAAGAATGATCGTGTCCACACCCTGGGCTACCGCCCGGGCAAGGAAGACCATTTTCCGCTCGCCGCCGGAGAGTGTCTGAATGTTTCGCCCGGAAAAATCGGTGATTTTCAGCTCCTCCATAGCATGGCGGATGATATCTTTGGAGGAAGTTTTCTCTTTTTTCCGATTATAGAGGGCCATGCCGATGATATCTTCAACGGTGAAGTCAAAGACACAGGCCGTCTCCTGACCCACATAACCGAGCTTTTCGGAAAGCTCCTTGCGGGTCATTTTCCCGGTGTCCTGTCCTTCCAGAATGATCTTTCCCTCTTTCATTGGCGCGATGCCGAAGACGGTCTTTACCAGCGTAGATTTTCCGCAGCCGTTGGGGCCGACGATACCGGTAATCTTGCCTTTTTCCACGGAAAGATCAACTCCGTGGAGGATCTCCTTCCGCCCATACTGCACATGAATATTTTCAAAATCAAGCACCACGGCCGTTCCCTCCTCTGCTCTTTGCAGCCATAAGATAGAAGAAAAACGGTGCTCCCACAAAGGCTGTGATAATACCAAGGGGCAGTTCTGCCGCGCCAAAAAGACCGCGGGCAGCTGCATCCGCCCAGATCAGGTAAGTCGCTCCGAAGATCGCACTCAGCGGAATGATTACCTTATTGTTGCTGGTTCCGGAAAGGAGGCGCACGATATGAGGCACCATAAGGCCTACGAAACCGATGATTCCGGTGACAGAAACCAGAGAAGCCACGATAATGGCGCAGACCACAAACATCCAGCGCCGGAAATTTTTCACATCCACACCCATGGCGGCGGCGTCCTCGTCTCCCATCATCATGAGGTTGAAGGTGCCGCTTTTCCATGTGAAGCAGATACAGCCAGACAGCACGCCCACCGCGGGAATCCACAAGGTATTCCACTGAGCCGCCGCCAGGCTTCCCATCTGCCAGTTGTATACGGCAGAAATGCTCTCCGGACTCTTGGCCAGAAAGATGAGAAGGCTCGTGATGGCGCTCATCACTGCATTGACTGCCGTTCCGGAAAGAAGCAGCGTCATGGGCTGAATTTTTCCGCCGCCTCCGATCTTCGCCATGCTGTAAACACAGGCAAAGGCCACCAAAGCGCCGCAGAGAGCCATAGCCGTGGTCTGATACTGTCCCCTGAAAAAAGGAATCGGCATCAGCAGCGCCCAGGCTGCTCCTGCCGATGCTCCGGAGGAAACTCCCAAAATATAAGGTTCTGCGATGGGGTTCAGTACCAGCGCCTGCATGGCAGCTCCACAAATCGAAAGGCCGGCGCCGCAGCAGACACCAAAGAGCACTCTTGGCAGACGGATATTCCATACGATCTGATAAAAAGATTTCTCCCACAGACCCGCCTCTGTTCCTTTTCCCTGGAAAAAGAGCTGGTCAACCAAAATCCGGTAAACGGTGCCCATATCGATGGACGCGGAGCCCACCGATATGACAGCAACCATGGAAAAAAGAAGAAACGCAATAAGAATCGGAAACAGAAGTCCCTCTCGAAGTTTGATTTCTTTCATCTTTTCCAGAAACCTCTCTTACTCAGTGAAGCAGTCCGGATAGAAAGCTTCTGCGAAATCCTGGCAGGCAACAACTGCGCTCAGGTCGTGCATAACATATGCCAGCGGAACAACCACATAGTTCTGGTTTTTAACAGCAGGTACGTCTGCCAGAGCAGCATTGTTGGTGATGAAGTCCATGTTCTCCTGAACCTGGCCCTCTACGCCGTAATCGTTAAAGATGATAACATCCGGATTTGCAGTTACCAGAGTCTCAACGCTGGTGGTAAACCATCTGGAATCGGACATTCCTTTGGTGGTGTTGATTCCGCCAGCCAGCTCGATGAGGTTGCTCTCAAGACCTGCGGAGGTGGTGTAAATCTCGTTTCCGCTCAGGCTGTCCATAACGAAAGCTTTTACTTTGTCCTCTTCTTTGACATCTTTGACTGCATCCTGGATCTCGGAGATCTGTGCTTTGGTATCCTCGATGAGGGCCTCTGCCTTATCCTCTACCTTGAAGATTTTACCCATATTCTCGATATCCTGGTAAATGCTGTCCATGGTCTCGTCTGCTACAACGGTACCGTTCAGAGCGTAGCAGTTGATTCCTTTATCTTCCAGAGACTCAAAGGTTCCCCAGTTGGTATCTTTGAAGGCGCTGATCTCGCCAATGATCAGGTCAGCTCCGGATGCAACAGCGTTCTCCTGGGATTTCTCCAGCTCCGGGATTCCCTCGAAGTCATCTGCAACACCTTCCAGCGGAGATTTGCGTCCTTTGTTGTTCTCATTAGTTGCAACGATGTAGTCTTTTAAGCCCAGTTTCATCAGAACCTCGCCGCTGTACAGGCAAAGGATTCCTTTCGGCATCTCGGTAAAGGTGATGGTACGGTCTCCGTCCTCGATGACAACCTCGCCATACTCCTCGTCTGCTTCGCTTGCAGCCTCGGTTGCAGTCTCGGTTTCGGTTTCAGCAGCAAAGCTGGACACTCCAGTGGTGCTTACAGCCATAATTCCGGCAAGTAACAGGGTGAGTACACGTTTCTTCATTTGTTGATTCCTCTCTTTCGTTTGATCTGAGCGGCTATTCTGACCGCGTTTTTAATTGCAGATCTTCCGATGAAATTTAGGGGGAGTGAGAACGCTCAGAGGCAAGCCAGCTCGATTCCGCTTCGCTGCATCTCGCTGTTGGCTCTCGCCAAATAGATTTCCGCGCATAAGTGCTCGTTCATGCAAGCATGACTCGCACTTACACGCAAAAATCTGCTTGTCTCTGAGCTGGGCACAAAAATAGGAACCTCCCCGGTTCCACTTGCGTAAAGCTATTCTGTGATTGGCTGGACAGCAAAATACGCACATACTCTGCTTTGCTGCTCCAGAATACCCACGATATAAAACTTCCGCACAGTGCATATCTTCCCACCGAAGATCACTGTTTCAGTACAGCAGGTCTCCTGACTCGACTTCATCCTACCTTTCTCCGTCTTCCCGTTTTCACAGTGACTTCCTAGAGAAACTCGTCCGTCCTACAGTAGCGGGGGCTGTCGAAGCTTCTACTTCGTTCCCATTGCTATGATAGCAGCCTTTCGGCACTGCACTGAATCGCCTGTATTATAGCAGAGGAAAACGATTTCCGTCAAGGGGTTAGGGCAGAAAAACTTTCAAAAAAAGAAAAGACAGCTTAAAAGCCATCTTTTCTCTGTATTTCCATTCATCTTTCAATATTTCTTCTCTGCCTCTGCGCTTCATACATCAGCACCGCCGACGCAATCGCCGCGTTCAGAGACTCTACTTTTCCATACATGGGAATGCGGATGTAGGTGTCCGCGAGGTCCGCCAGCTCATCGGTGAGGCCGTTTCCTTCGTTACCGATGAGGAAGGCTGTGCCTTTTGTGTAATTCTGCTCATCGTAGGAGCCGGTGCCTTTTAAATGGGCGGCGTAAGCTGAGATGCCTTTGTTTTTCAGCTTCCGGACCGTCTCACAGATATCCTCCACATAGAGGAAGGGCACCCGGTAGACGGAACCCATCGTGCTGCGGATAGTCTTGGGGTTGAAGATATCTACGGTGTCACGGCTCATGAGGATACCATTGACACCTGCTCCTTCCGCCGTGCGGAGGATAGTGCCTAAGTTTCCCGGATCCTGGATATTTTCCAGAACCATGAAAAAGGGAGCTGGATCATTAAGAAGCTTCTCAAGGCTACTCACCGGCTGGCGCACAACCGCTAGGATTCCCTGGGGGGTCATCGTGTCGGACATGGTCTTGAAAACCCGGTCCTCCACGATCTCGTACTCCCTGCCTTTTAAGACAGAGGCCTCTTCTTTTTTCAAAAATTCCTGGGAAACATAGGTTTTTACGATCCAGTCCGCCGGAGCTTCCCGGAACATCTTGACTCCTTCCACCACAAAAACACCCTGCTCCTTGCGGGCTTTGGACTTTTTCTGAAGCTGAAGGAGATTTTTCACCTGCTGGTTGGATGTGCTGGTGATCATACGGACATCGCCTTAGCGACTCTCAGCCAGTACTCCGGCAGTTCTTTCTGCATAGCCAGTGCCTCGTCGATATCGTAATCCACAAACTCGCCGCCTTTGTAGCCGACTACCCGTTTGGTCTTGCCGTCTGCCAGAAGATCTACGGCGTATGCGCCCATCATTGAAGCGTATACACGGTCTTTACAGGTCGGGCTTCCACCTCGCTGCATGTGACCGAGGATCGTCGCTCTGGTCTCGATTCCGGTGGCTGCCTCAATCCGGCGTGCCATGCTGGTGGAATGACCGATACCCTCAGCGTTGATGATGATGTGGTGCTTTTTGCCGCGTTTCCGGTTGTTGATGATATTGTTGATGAGCTTCTGCTCGTCGTAATCGTACTTTTCAGGAAGAAGAATATCCTCCGCGCCGTTGGCGATACCGCACCAGAGAGCGATATAACCGGCGTTACGTCCCATTACCTCGATAATGCTGCAGCGCTCATGGGAGGTGGAAGTATCACGAACCTTATCGATGGCTTCCATTGCCGTGTTGACTGCGGTATCGAAACCGATGGTATACTCGGTGCAGGCGATATCCAGGTCGATAGTTCCCGGAACACCGATGGTGTTGACGCCGAGAGCAGCCAGTTTCTGTGCTCCTGCGAAGGAACCGTCGCCACCGATAACTACCAGTCCCTCAATTCCGTTTTCACGGCAGACCTTTGCAGCCTGTGCCTGGCCTTCCGGTGTACGCATCTCCGCACAGCGGGCGGTGTAAAGCATCGTACCTCCGCGGGAAATCGTATCAGAAACAGATCTTGCTGTCAGATCCTCGATCTCGCCGTTGATCAGACCATTGTATCCTTTATAAATGCCTTTTACATTCAGACCTTTTGCAATACCACTGCGGACAACCGCACGGATGGCAGCGTTCATGCCAGGTGCATCGCCGCCGCTTGTAAGAACTCCGATCGTTTTAATCGCATTTGCCATGATTGAACCCTCCAAAAATAAATGGTGTTTTATTGGCATGAAAACTCTGCCTTTCTTTTGCCTATGGATATTAGTTTAATTCATTTTTCCCAGATTTTCAATAGACTTTTCCACAACTTTCACATTCTGCTGCCCAAAATGCGATGCAATTTCCCGGCAGAGTGCTTCCGTCACCAGGATATCCCAGCTTCCGGCCAGTTTCTTCACCGCTTTCGGGGAACGGATGTATAAAACCACATGATCTTTTCCGTCGGAAGTCCGAAGAATATCATAGAGTTCCCGCTCTCTGGCCTTGAAATCCTCCAGGGTCGCAAACTGGATCCAGAGTTCCTTCGGAACCTCCTCGAAAGCCCAGACACGCTCGCAGACCAGCTTGCTCGGCCGGTCATCCTCGGCGTTGACGTGACCTTTGATGAAGACCTTTTTCTCCTCATCGAGAAGACTCCGGTACTTCTCATAATCCTTCGGGAAAACGATAACCTCCACGGTTCCCACCAGATCCTCCAGTGTCACAAAGGCCATGGGCTTTCCGGTCCGCGTGTACTTGACGGTTTTCGCCGTGATCATACCGCCGATGATTTGCCGGGACTCGTCCTCCACCTGGCTCTTGTTCGTCTCCTCATCGAGCTGGAAATCGCTGGTCAGGGCAGAAATGTTTTTCCGCCACATGGTCTCGTATTTTTCCAGCGGATGGCCGCTGATATAGATGCCCAAAACTTCTTTTTCAAAAGAAAGGAGCTCTTCCTTCTCGTACTCACCCACGTCAGGCAGGTGGACTTCAAACTCCTTTTTCTCCTCTTCGCCCATGAAATCAAAGAGGCTCATCTGACCGGAAAGGCTGTTTTTCCGCTCCTGGGCCACCTGATCCATGAGTGAAGCGTAGATCATCATGAGCTGACGCCGGGTAGCGCCGAGGCCATCCAGAGCTCCCGCCTTGATGAAGTTTTCGATGACACGTTTATTCAGATCCTTGCCAGTCATGCGCTCCACGAAATCTTTGATGGAGCGGAAGGCCCCGTTTTCCCTTCTCTCTTTTAACATGCCCTCGATGAAGGAACGGCCCACGCTCTTGATGGCGGAAAGCCCGTAGCGGATGCCGCCTTTTTCCACGGAAAAGCCTACCTCTCCGGTGTTGACATCCGGCGGGAGAATGGAGATTTTCATCTGACGGCAGGTATAGATATACTCGGAAACTTTTCCCGGGTTATCGATGACCGAGGTCATAAGAGCCGCCATAAACTCCGTGGGATAATAATATTTTAGCCAGGCTGTCTGATAAGATACCACCGCATAGGCCGCCGCATGGGATTTATTGAAGGCATATTTGGCGAAATCAATCATATCGTCGTAAATCTTGTTGGCCGTCTTTTCGTCGATGCCGTTGGCGATACAGCCGGGTACGCCTTCTTCCCTGTTTCCGTAAACGAAATTCTGGCGCTCTTTCTCCATGACGGCCGCTTTCTTCTTTGACATCGCACGGCGCACCAGGTCACTCCGCCCCAGCGTGTAGCCACCCAGCGCCCGGACGATCTGCATAACCTGCTCCTGGTAAACGATACAGCCGTAGGTAGGCTCCAGAATCGGCTGCAGCTGCGGGCAGTCGTAATGGATGTTTTCGGGATTATTTTTTCCCTCAATGTATTTCGGAATAAAATCCATGGGCCCCGGCCGGTACAGGGAGATACCGGCGATCACGTCCTCCAGATTCTGGGGTTTCAGCTCCTTCATGAAGCTTTTCATACCCGCGCTTTCGAGCTGGAACACGCCGTCCGTATGGCCGGTTCCCAGGGAAGCCAGCACTTTTTTATCATCGTAATCGATCGCGTCCATGTCAATGGCCACGCCGGTCTCTCGCTCGATCTCCTTCTGGGCATTCTGGATGACCGTCAGGGTACGAAGCCCCAGGAAATCCATTTTCAGAAGACCCAGCTCCTCCAGAGTCGTCATCGTAAACTGGGTGATGATCGTTCCGTCGTTTGCCCGGGAAAGGGGCACATACTCGTCCACAGCCTTCTGGCTGATGACCACGCCCGCCGCGTGCATGGAGGTATGTCGCGGAAGTCCCTCGAGTCTTTTTGCCATATCGATGAGGTTTTTCACTTCCTCGTCGCTGTTATAGAGCTCCTGAAACTCGGAATTGCCCTTCAGCGCCTTGTCGATCGTGATATTAAGCTCGTTGGGGACCATTTTCGCGATGGCATCCACTCTTGCATAGGGCAGATCCATAACACGGCCCACATCCCGGATCACACCCCGGGCCGCCAGCGTACCGAAAGTGACGATCTGTACCACCTGGTCTTTTCCGTATTTCCGCACCACATAGTCGATGACCTCCTGGCGCCGTTCAAAGCAGAAATCCACGTCGATATCGGGCATGGACACCCGCTCCGGGTTCAGGAAACGCTCAAAGAGCAGGTTATAACGGATCGGGTCCAGTTTCGTGATGCCGAGTGAGTAGGCCACAAGGCTTCCTGCCGCAGACCCTCGTCCCGGCCCTACCATGATATCGTGGTCCCTCGCATAGCGGATGAAATCCCACACAATCAGGAAATAGTCCACATAGCCCATGGTCTTGATGACGGAAAGCTCATATTCCAGGCGCTCGGTGAGCTCCGGCGAAGGGTCGCCGTAATGCTTCACCAGCCCTTCGTGACAGAGCTTGTTCAGATATTCCCAGGAGGTGTACTCCTTCGGAACATCAAATTTCGGCAGCTTGGTCACGCCGAACTCGATCTCCACATGGCAGCGCTGGGCAATTTTCCAGGTGTTTTCCAGAGCCTCCTTCGCGTAAGGAAAGAGGGCCTCCATCTCCTCCGGCGACTTCACATAATACTGGCCGCCCTCGTAGCGCATCCGGTCCTCATCCTGAAGTTTTTTTCCAGTCTGGAGGCAGAGCAGAATATCGTGGGCCGCCGCATCCTCGGCGTAGGTGTAATGGACGTCGTTGGTGGCCACAAGATCGATGCCGAGCTCCTTGCTCATCCGAAGAAGCTGCGGATTCACCATTTTCTGCTCCGGAATGCCATGATCCTGAAGCTCCAGAAAAAAGTTTCCTTTTCCAAAGGTGGTCTCATATTTCTTTGCCGCCCTGCAGGCCTCCTCGTACATGCCCCGGGCCAGATAGCGCTGCACCTCGCCCGCCAGGCAGGCGCTTAAAGCGATAATCCCCTCATGGTAGCGGTTCAGAACCTCCATATCCACCCTCGGCTTATAATAGAAGCCTTCCACGAAGCCCTTGGAAACGATCTTCATGAGGTTACTGTAGCCCGTATTGTTCTCCGCCAGCAGCACCAGATGGTAATACCGATCCTCATCCTTACCAATTTCTCTGTCAAAACGAGAATTAGGTGCCACATACACCTCACAGCCCAGGACAGGGTTAATCCCCGCCGCTTTGGCCGCCCGGTAAAAATCAATGACACCATACATAACGCCGTGATCTGTGATGGCTGCGCTGTCCATGCCCAGCTCCTTGACCCTGGCAACATATTCTTTTATCTTATTCGAGCCGTCCAGGAGACTGTACTCCGTATGGACGTGCAGATGTGTAAATTTCAAACTTTACCTCCCTAGATTATGCCCAAAAATCTCTCCATACCATAAAGCCCAGACAGAGGACAACGCCGATGAGAAAGACCGGCGAAACCTTTTTCTCCCCGGAGCCCTTCCAGTTTTTCTCAAGATAAGCGGTACGGCCGGAATGTTTCACGATCCAGATGTAAACGGCCCCCGCAAGGCAGGTGGAAACCGCCGCAATTACCGCATAGACGCAGAAAGTATTGACCAGCGTTTCCGTCGTCATGCTCTCTGCCACCGCTGCGATGCTCTCCTCTCCGGTGAGGGGCAGAATCTTATCGGAAAGCGCTGTGATGATGACGCTGAAGCCATTGATGAGAAAATGGGCAAACATTCCATAAAAAATACTGCCGGTTCCTTCCAGAAGAAGGGCGAAGGCCACGCCGAGAGCGAAGGCATAGCCGAACTGATTGAAATTCAGATGGAAAAGGCCGAAGACAAGGCCGCTTAAGAGCGCAGCTGTAAGGATTCCTTTTTCCCGGTAATAGCCTGCAAAGACGCCGCGGAACATGAACTCTTCCAGAACAGCCGGAACCACCGCGATGCAGATAAGCTGAAGCGGTACGGAAATGATAGAAAGATCACTCCGGGTCTCCAGCACATAGTTGGTGGAAAACAGCATCGTAAATACGTTCAGGCAGGTCATCAATGGCTCCAGAAGGAGTACAAAGAGAATTGTCATCAGCAGCGTGGAAATCCTAGGCGCCCTGTGAGGAATCAGTTTTCCAATGGAATCCCGTCCGATCAGAAGGCAGAGCAGCACCGGGATAAGATAGACGATCTCCGATGAGATCAGCCGTATAGATACCGGCAGTCCTGTCACAAGTCCTTTTCCAAACAGATAAAAACAGATAATGCAGACTGTCATCGTAAGAAACAGCCCGTTGGCTTTTTTACTATTAGTCATCTTCTTCCCCGCCTTCTTTTTTCACAAGTACATTCAGCCACCGCGGCCGTCCTTCGCGGACATCATCGCTCTGGTAGATCTCAAGAATCTCCAGCTCGTGTTCCAGCTGCAACAGTTTTTTCATCGTTTTTTCCGTGTAATCGCAGTAAAAACGACCGTTCCGGTACTCCTCGCCCTCTCCGTACTGGAAGGACATATAGAGAATACCGCCGGGTTTCAGCGCATCACTGACCTTCTTTAAGATGTGATGCATATCTTTTCTGGCCACATGAAGCAGCGAAGCGGAAGCCCAGATTCCGTCGAAAACCTCCTGAAACTCCATCTCCTCGAAGGTCAGGCAGAGCACATCAAGATCTGTGTAAATCTCTGCGAGACTGCACATTTTCGGTGAACCGTCCATGGGTGTCACATAACAGCCTGCCTCCTCAAGGTACCGGCTGTCACGGCCGGAACCGCAGCCCAAATCCAGAACCTCCGCATTCTCCGGAAGTCTGTCGAGGAACCTTCTCAGATGGTCCGTCATATCAAGATCGATGGTTTCTTCAAAATACTGGCTTCCCTGCCGTTCATAATAGTCTATCGAGTCCACTCTTCTTCTCCTTAAAAAAATATACTTTTATCTGGAAAAAGCTGCCGCGAAGGGATCGGGGCAGCTTTCACTTTTGAATATACTATAAAGCATTTACAGGAAGAAATCAATTCATTTCTTCACAATTTTTCCGTTGGAAATCTCGATTTTTTCCTGCTTTAAGAGGCGGCCTACGGCGCGCTTGAAGGCATTTTTCGTCAGTCCCAGTTCTTCTTTGATAAGCTCGGGATCTGCCTTGTCGGTAAAATCAAAGACTCCGCCTTTTTCTTCCAGTCTTCTCAAGACCTCTTCCGCATCCCGGTTCATCTGCTCCGGAATCCGCTCTCTGGAGCTTAAGTCCAGCTTGCCGTCGGCTTTCACAGCGGTGACGCGTAAAGAAAGGACCTCGCCTACCTGGTAATGCTCTGCGGCCTCCCGCTTCGGAATCAGTCCGGAGTAGCAGTCATCCACGGCCACGAAAGCGCCGAAATTGTTGCTGATCTCGTAGATCCGGCCGTTCACATGATCGCCTTTTTCATAGGGAGATTCTTTTTTTAGATAGTGATACACCTTCATGGTCGCGCAGAGACGGCTGCTCTTGTCGATGTAGAGGGCCACCAGGCACTCGTCCCCCGGTTCCACCTTTCTGGTCTGCTCACGGAAGGGCAGGAGAAGATCTTTCGGCAGGCCCCAGTCAAGAAATGCGCCGATTTTTCCGGTCTCTGCTACTTTCAGAAGGGCAACCTCGCCCAGCTGGATAGCCGGCTCCTCTCTGGTGGCGATGAGACGGTCCTTTGAATCTTTATATAGGAAGACTTCCAGTTGATCGCCTGTCTTCGTTCCCTCCGGAACTTCTTTTTTCGGAAGGAGCACTTCCTCCCCGGCTCCTTCTCCTTCACTTAAATATACCCCAAAATCAACAGTCTTGACCACCGTCAGGCTCTGTCTTTTTCCTAATTCCAGCATAGTACTCTCCTCTTATTCTTTCTGGTTTTACTGTTTCTCCTGAAAAACCACCACGGCGTAGGGCCTTCCCCCTGCGTCTGTCAGCGCCACCGTCAAGCGGCCATCCTCTCTGGCCACTCTGGGGACGATAACGTCGTGAAGCATCGCTGCCTTCTTGTACTCGGTCTGCATTTCCTTCAGCGCAAAACCTTCCGGCAGATATTCTTCTGCCATCTTGATGTACTGGGCATTGTTTACATGGTGGTTGATATCCAGATGGTGCTTCGCCACCTGGAAAGATTCCCGTTCTTCTGTTTCTTCCGGCATACGGATCTTCCGGTCCGCATATTCCATAGGAAACTTCTCTTCTATCCGGAAGCACGCTTCCTGTTCCTGATCCACCTTCACCGGTCTGCCCGTCTCCGTATCCATGTAAATCCAGATAGAATTGGCATAAACCAGACATTCGCCGTCTTCCCCTGTCATCGTGAAATTTCGATAGCCGAAAAAGCCATGGAAATCGTAGGGCCAGGTGCTGATGGTCACTTTCTCGCCCAGCTTCGGGAACCGTACCGGAACGATCTGCCAGGAGGATAAGATCCAGGCACGCTTCATGGCGCTCAGGCGGGCAATGTTCATGCCCACAGCCTCGGAATGGAAGGTGCTGCAGTCCTGGAAGTAATCGATGACGGAACCAAGAGTGAGGTTGAGGTGCGTGTCCACTTCGCTGAAGCGGATGCGGCTGGTGAATGAATACATGGTGGGGTGCCTCCTGTAGGTGAGTTGGATTCCCGGAGGGGCTGTGCGGCAGAGCCGCAAGCGGCCTGGCTGGCGGGAAGTGGATTCCCGGTATAGCTGTGCAGCTAACGCTGCAAGCGCTTGGCTGCGGAAGGGTGGCTTCTCACTACTCCGCCGGGTATATAAGCTCAAAAGCTTCGCTTTTTTGCTTTGCGGCATTCGCCGCATACAGAAATAAGCAGATGACCCGGAGTGTGAGCAAGCTCCCATCCGGGTCAACCGCTTATTTCTGTGCCCGGCTCATTGCTAGATAAAAAAAAGGATTGCCTTTTTCCAAGACAATCCTTAACTGGGCTACAAGGATTCGAACCTTGAAATGACGGAGTCAGAGTCCGTTGCCTTACCGTTTGGCGATAGCCCATCGTGACACTTTCGTGTGTTGCTTTTCTTTGTTGCTCTGTCGTGTCCCTCACAACACAATGAATTATATACCACGTTTCCGGATTCGTCAACCCCTTTTTTGAAATTTTTTTAAAAATTTTTCCAATTTATTTTTCGTTGTCCGGAAACCCGCATAAAACCGGGCTTTTTCAGTGTTTTTGATTTTTAAATTTTTCGGATTTTCCGGTTTTTCAGGTCATTTCCTTGAAAAGCCCTTTGTAGATGCTTTTAAACTTTTGACCCTGACATTGCAGATTTGGCTAGCCAAACCCCTCTTCCCTGAGTATAATGGAAGGGAAACAACGTTATCAAAATGTCTGCTTGCTGCGGCATTTTCCGGGAGCAGATATTTTCTGCTCCCCTTCTTACTCTTAGGGGGAGATACTTATGACTAACTTTCTGGTCAAACATTTTGTACGGAACTACCAGAACACCGAGGATCTGGAAGTCCGTACCGCTTACGGCATCCTGGCCGGGGTTGTGGGAATCATCTGCAACCTGTTTCTCTTCGCTGTGAAGTTCATTTCAGGAAGCCTGCTCCACAGCGTGGCCGTCACCGCTGACGCCTTCAACAACTTTTCCGACGCCGGTTCTTCGATTATCAGTCTCGTGGGCGTCAAGATGGCAGAAAAGCCAGCCGACCGGGATCATCCTTTCGGCCACGGGCGGATCGAGTACATCGCGGCCCTGATCGTCGCCTTCCTAGTTCTGGATGTGGGCTTTGGCTTTTTCAAGGATTCCTTTGAAAAAATCCTGCATCCCGAAGAGCTGACTTTCCATGCCGTTTCTGTGGTGATTCTGATTCTTTCCATCGGCGTCAAATTCTGGATGAGCTGTTTTAACCGTTCCCTTGGAAAAAAGATTGATTCCAAGATCATGATGGCCACCGCCGCTGACGCCATGGGCGATATGATCACCACTTCCGTCACGATCCTGTCCATCCTGATCTTCCACTTCTTCCATTTGAATGTGGACGGTCTCATCGGCCTTATCGTGGCTGCCATCGTCATATGGGCAGGTGTCGGCATCGCCAGAGATACGCTTTCCCCGCTGATCGGAGCTCCGGCTGATCCGGAAACCTGCGCGGCCATCACAAAAATGGTGGAAAGCTACGACGGCATCATGGGAACCCACGACCTCATCGTACACAACTACGGACCCGGCCGGAGCATCGCTTCCATTCACGCGGAGGTGCCGCAGGATGCGGATATCCGCGCTTCCCATGAGATCATCGACAAAGCCGAGCGAGAAGTCAGCCAGAAGCTGAACATTCTCCTGGTCATCCATATGGATCCTATCGAAACCCACGACAAACGGGTGCTCGCGGTCCGCTCCCAGGTCGATGAGGCGGTCCATTCCGTTGATCCGGAGCTTTCTTTCCACGATTTCCGCATGATTGACGGAAAAAATCAGATCAATCTCATTTTTGACCTGCTGATTCCGGACAAGATCAAAGACCCGAATGAGATCAAAAATCAGGTCGTCAAGGCCCTGAAGAAAAAAGATCAACGTTACAATTGCATCATTACGGTGGATACGGATTTTATTTCCCGCTGACGGGCATATTTTTTATGTCTGCCCTGCTGTTGTTCTACAAGCAGCTTTCCTGATGGAGCGCTGTCTATTATATAGAAAAAAGAGGTAAATCACTATGAGCACAATGAATCTGACACTGCTGACTGATTTCTACGAGTTGACGATGATGCAGGGGTATTTCAAATCCCAGAACAATGAAAAAGTCGTCTTCGATGCTTTTTACCGTAAAAACCCCTGTGACGGCGGTTATGCCATCGCGGCAGGCCTCGATCAGGTCATCGATTACATCAAAAATCTCCGTTTTTCCAAGGAGGATGTGGAATATCTCCGCGGTCTTAAAGTTTTTGATGAGGATTTCCTGGAGTACCTGGAAAGCTTTCATTTCACCGGCGATATCTACGCCATCCCGGAAGGCACCATTGTCTTCCCCAGGGAGCCGCTGATCAAGGTCGTCGCTCCTATCATGGAGGCCCAGCTCGTGGAGACCGCTATTCTGACGATCCTCAACCATCAGAGCCTTATCGCCACCAAGGCAGCCAGAGTTGTTTACGCAGCAAAGGGTGACGGCATCATGGAGTTTGGTCTTCGCCGCGCCCAGGGCCCGGATGCAGGTGTTTACGGTGCCCGTGCCGCTGTCATCGGCGGCTGTGTCGGCACCTCCAACGTGCTCTGCGGCCAGCTTTTTGACGTGCCGGTAAAGGGAACCCACGCCCACAGCTGGATCATGAGTTTCCCGGATGAGTATACCGCTTTCAAAACCTATGCGGATCTTTATCCCAATGCCTGCTGCCTCCTGGTAGACACCTACGATACGCTGAAATCCGGCGTTCCCAATGCCATCCGCGTTTTCAGGGAGATGCGTGAGGCCGGTATTCCTCTGAAAAATTATGGCATCCGTCTGGACAGCGGCGACCTGGCCTACATGTCCAAGCAGGCGAGAAAGCTTCTCGACGCTGCCGGTTTTGAGGATGCTTACATCTCCGCTTCCAGTGATCTGGACGAATACCTCATCGACAGCCTGAAAACCCAGGGAGCCAAGATCAGCTCCTGGGGTGTCGGAACCAACCTCATCACCAGCAAGGACTGCCCGGCTTTCGGCGGTGTATACAAGCTGGCTGCCGTTCAGGACGCTGAGACCGGCGAATTTATCCCGAAGATCAAGCTTTCCGAGAACACCGAGAAGATCACGAACCCGGGCAACAAGACCATCTACCGGATCTACGACCGCCAGACCGGCAAGATCCGCGCCGATCTCATCTGCCTGGCTGACGAGACCTTCGATGATAAGAAGGATATGATCATCTTCGATCCTCTGGAGACCTGGAAAAAGACAAAGATCCACGCCAACACCTATACCTTGAGAGAACTTCTTGTTCCTGTATTCAAGGGCGGCGAGTGTGTATACACGTCTCCTTCCGTTATGGAAATCCGTGATATCTGCACGAAGGAGAAGGACACCCTCTGGGATGAGACCAAACGTCTCGTGAACCCGCATGAGGTTTATGTGGACCTTTCTGATAAGCTTTATAAGATTAAATCGGAGCTGCTGGAGAAGATGGGCAGAGAGGCGTTGGAATACTAATTTAATAAAGATATATGAAAGCCCGGAGTGTATACCGTGTATACATGGCCCGGGCTTTTGGTATATATGATTATAGGTGGCTTCGAGGACGCACTCCATCCCGATTCCGCCAGGCTTTCAGTTGCGGTGGGGCGAAATTCTAAGGCTTGCGGGAATCTGCTAAAAGCATTCGTGGAAATCCATAACTCGCTTCGCTCAGACAATGGATTTCCGCTCATAACGCAGATTTCCGCGAGCCAAGAATTTCTGCCCCGCCTCCACATGACGCCTGACTGGAATTGGGATGGGGTGCTGGTATACGCCAAGATTAAATACTGTACTATAAAACGTATTCTATATTACTTCAAAAATTAGAATTTTTTCTCTCTCATTATTTCCTCCAAAAAGATCCCTGGTATCGATTTCGTCGTAAAACAGGAGCTGTTCTTCTGTCATCAGACAGCTCAGGTATTCTTCGGACGGATAGTAGAAAAACAGCAGAAGCTCACGAGGATTTTCGTAGTAGGAAGCGTAGATCTGGGCGAGAACTTTCTGAAGGAGTTCCACGGAAAAGGGATTAAAAAAATAGCAGCGATCCACTTCTGTCGATACGGGATAGGTTTCGGCTGCTTTCATTTCAAAGGCAGTCCGGTTCCCTGAAACGGCATGGAGCCTGTTTTCTTCTGCCCCGGAAAAGATCCGTTCATCGTATTCCACACCGATGGAATGGCAGCGAGTCTGGTAGGATAGATAAAAGCAGACTCTCCCTTTCCCGGTGCCATAATCCAAGAGAGTATTTCCTTTTCCGATAAGGCCGCTGTTTGCCAGACGTTCCAGCACGGAATAGGGTGTCGGTTCGTAGGGATAGCGGTACTGGTCTGCGTGGGAATCATCGCGGCCGGTGGTTTTGATTTTTAGCAGTTTGTCCCATTGGGATTCGGTTTCGTTCATAGAGTCACATCTCCTGGGTATTATTCTTTCTGGAAACTATCCTTTTCTGCACAATCGTCTTTGTAATACTGTTCTGCTGTAACACGGAATTTCTCCAACAAAGGAATATAGCTATCAATGACATGGTCCTTTCTTCCCATAATGCCTTTTGCGGCTGAGCCGTAGCGAAGTCCGTCAAGACTTCCCACCTTTCCGCCTGCGATCGTGGGAATATACGGGGTTCCCAGGCCCAAAACTACGGTTTCCAGTTTTTCCGTTTCGTTCCGGTAAGCAGATACCGTAGTATAAGTGCTTCCGAAATCAATTCCTATATTAAACATACCAAACCTCCCTGTCCGTCTCTTCTTTCTTTTTTTCCTCTTTCAAAAACGAAGCCTCTTTTTCAAAAAGAGAAGCCGCCTCTTTCAAAGCATTCTGCGCTTTCTGTTCCATGCTGCCCTGCTCCTTAAGCATGATTCCTGCCCGGTTTAAAATACTGGCAAGGGCCGTCGGATTTTTCTCTGCCATGAGTTCTTTTAAGACCAGATCCAACTTCTCAATGCTGTTTTTCTGAACCGCGATCTCCTCCTGGCCGCTGATCATGTATTGTTTTTCCGTCCGGATGGTCTGCTGAAGGCTGACCAGAACGCCTTTTTTCTGGCTGATATCCATTTGGTAGTCGGTGGCGACGCCCGGTTCCAGAGTTTTCTCCTTCATCCGGCGATAAACCTCCCCGTAAACAGGATCCCTTTCACACTGTTCTTTCAGCTCCTGCCTGCGCTGTGCAAACTCCTGCTCATTTTTCCTGATGGTTTCCTGGCGCTTTTCATGAAGCTTTTCCATCCGGGCCACCATCGCCGTACAGCAGACAATCTCCCGGTGACAGTCGCATTTCATCTGATAGACCTCATTGCTATCATACTGCCCTTCGCTCCGGAAACTGTAATAAAGATAGTCCAAAACGCGCTCTGCCAGCTCCGAAGAGCGGCAGTTTTCTTCCTTGAGCTCTTCCATTTTCTGCAGCATCTCCTGAAGGCCCGGCCGCTCCAGTTTCCGGAAATCACTCCAGGGGCAGACCATGATTTCCGTCACCCGGCCCAGTTTCCAGACAAGCCTCTGTCTTTCCGGCCCGGCGATCTCACGGATTCCCTGCCTTAAACGCCGGACATCCGCAGTCTCCGAAAAAGTGGGATACCAGAGCTTCGCTTCCACCCGGTCCGTCCTTTTCCACTCGGAAAGACTCTCCGCAAAAGCTTCCGGCTGTCCTTTCAGACACTTCCGAAGCTCTCCAAGATTCCGCTGAAACTTTTCCGGAAGACGAAGCCCCTTTGGCGTCTCCAGCTCCGGCTGATGACACCAGGCATAGAGAAATTCTGCTCCCCGCTCCAGCGTCCCAACGGGAAGCTTCTGCCAGCTTCTCTCCGTCAGCCAGAGATACTGCAGCATCCGGTAAAGCTCCTCCCGCTTCATCTGATTCCAGAGATGGAAACCGTCTCCCAGCTCATTTTTCAGCTCTTCATAGAATCGGAAATGACCTTCTGTCGCAAAAACCTTCTTAAATTTTCGGAAAAAGGTCCCGCCAAAGACCTCTTTTCTCTCTGTAAATACCGGAAAGCTCTCGTCTGCCTTCATGGAGCTTACCAGCAGAAAGATACTGTTTTTCACGGTTTCCAGCAGGTTTCTGAGTTCCTCTCCCGCCGTCTGGTCCTGATAAAGCTCCGCAAAAACCTCCGGCTCCATGACAAAGGCCATGGATAAGCCGCCCTGATTTTTCAGCATGGAAAAAATCCTTCCCGTCACTTCCTCCGGACTGTTGTGCCTGCAGAAAACACGCTTTCCCTCCGTCTCCCGCGGAACTGACTTTTTCGTAAAAAACCAGCCGCCGGACGGAGCCTGATAGCAGTAGGCGTCCGCAGAGGCCGGATTTCCCATAATCACCCGATAGCCGCCTTTTCCAGTCAGCTGTTTTTCTATAAAATAAATGCCCTGATACCCTGCCTTTCTCAGACAGTAATCGATATACTGTTCTCTGTCCAGCCGTACCAGGCTATCCGTATAATGTTCATCCTCATCCGCAAACAGCAGATGGATCTGCTCCGCAGCTGCACGGAATCCTCCCATTTCCTCACCCTCAGTCTTTTTTCTGAATTACGTCGTTTTCTTTCACAAATTTTTGTTTAATTTGCAAATATTTTCTTTTGTTTATTCAACATAAACAGTTTATATTTTTTAATATACCAAAATTTTTCTCTGTATTTTTAATTATACCTACTATAAACACTTTTGAAAACCAAAAATTTATTTTTTTCCTTTTTTGCGAAAAAAAGTCTCCTTGCAGAGATCACGTTTTCTGCAAAGAGACTTTCGTTTTTTATCATTCGCCCAGAATGGCTTTGAGATCCTCTTCCGGAGTGGTGATAGGGGCAATATTAAATTTTTCCACAAGGAAATTCAGTACGTTGGGAGAGATAAAGGCCGGGAGTGTGGGACCCAGACGGATATCTTTGATTCCCAGGTGAAGCAGGGTCAGAAGGATGCAGACCGCTTTCTGCTCGTACCAGCTTAAAATCATGCTCAGGGGTAGGTCGTTGACGCCGCAATCAAAGGCGTCTGCCAGAGCGAGGGCGATCTGAATCGCGGAGTAGGCGTCGTTGCACTGGCCGATATCCATGACTCTCGGAAGGCCTCCGATCGTACCGAGATCTAGGTCGTTGAAGCGGTATTTGCCGCAGGCCAGGGTCAGGATCACGGTGTCCGGCGGAGTCTGTCTGACAAATTCCGTATAGTAATTCCGGCCCGGACGGCTTCCGTCACAGCCTCCCACCAGGAAGAAATGGCGGATCGCGCCGGATTTCACCGCATCCACGACCGTATCGGCAACGGAAAGGACGGTATTTCTCGCAAAACCGGTCATGACTTTGCTGCCGCCGTTAATTCCGTGAAATTCCCGGTTTTCCCCATAACCGCCGAGCTCCAGAGCTTTCTCGATGACGGGCGTGAAATCCTTGTCCTCGCCGATGTGGCGCATTTCCGGGTAGCCGACCACCTCCGTCGTAAAGACGCGGTCCGCGTAGCTGGCTTTAGGCGGCATGAGACAGTTGGTGGTAAAAAGAATCGGGGCGGGCAGATCGGCGAACTCTTTCTGCTGATTCTGCCAGGCCGTACCGAAGTTGCCTTTAAGCTGTCTGTATTTTTTCAGCTCTGGATAGGCGTGGGCGGGAAGCATCTCCCCGTGGGTATAGATGTTGATGCCTTTTCCTTCGGTCTGCTCTAGAAGAAGCTTGAGATCATAGAGATCATGGCCGGAGATCACGATGAAGGGGCCTTTTTCCACCGTGAGCGTCACCTCCGTGGGTTCGGGATTTCCGAAGGTCTCCGTGTTGGCCTTGTCCAGCATGGCCATACATTTCAGGTTCACCTCGCCCACTTCCAGAACGATGGGCAGAAGCTCATCCATTCCCCAGTCGTCCATGCCTACAGCGAAGAGTGCTTTATATAGGAAGCGATGGATCTCTTCATCCTTATAGCCCAGGACTGCCGCATGGTAAGCGTAGGCCGCCATGCCGCGGATTCCGAAAAGGATCAGGGATTTGAGGGAACGGATATCCTCGTCCGCAGTCCAGAGCTTTTCCATATCGTAGTCGTTGTTTTTGCCGCAGGGGGATGCACAGACAGCGCAATCCGGAATCAGTCGCGCCTTCTCCTCTTCCACTCGGTCGATGAGACGCTGCAGAGCCTCGTTGTCAAAATTTACATTGGTAAGGGTGGCAAAAAGGCCTTCCACCACAATGGCGGCTGTTGAATCCTTCAGGGCCCACTCATTTCCGTCCGTGGATCTTGCCAGGCCGATAAGGGCGCCGGTGAGCTGATCCTGAAGTCTGGCGGTATCTTCTTTTTTCCCAC
The DNA here is from genome assembly GCF_020686945.1 of Fusicatenibacter faecihominis. NCBI lineage: Bacteria > Bacillati > Bacillota > Clostridia > Lachnospirales > Lachnospiraceae > Fusicatenibacter > Fusicatenibacter faecihominis. The sequence goes on from NZ_JAJEPR010000007.1 coordinate 70,833, forward strand.
AGACACCTGCTTTTCCGGTACAGCCGCTGCATCCGGCTGTCTGTTCACACTGATAACAAAACATAGTTTTCCTCCTTAAATTTTCTGGTTATTCGAGCGTCGCTATTTTTTTAAACGTTTGGACCTGAGCAATCTTTATTCCTGCGAGCAACGAGCCAATCAGCCATGCTTGCATGGATATTTGACTTGATTGTGGCTCCAAATCATACAATTTCTCCTCGGGGGCTAATTGTTATGATCTTCAGCGGAATATCTTTCCTGCTCTTCTCCAGTGCTTTTTTCACTGCGTTGGTGAGGCCCCCACAACAGGGAACGGTCATGCGGGTCACGGTGATGCTTCGGATGTCGTTGTACCTGAAAATCTCTAGCAGTTTTTTGGAATAGTCCACGTCATCGAGCTTCGGGCAGCCAATGAGGGTCACTTTTCCCCGGATAAAATCTTTGTGGAAGCTTCCGTAGGCGTAGGCCGTACAGTCCGCGGCGATGAGAAGGTCGGCTCCGTCAAAGTAAGGGGCATTGGGCGCTACCAGCTTGATCTGCACCGGGAAATTCGAGAGCTGGCCGGGCATGGACACCTCGGAAATAGGCTCGTCATGCTCGATGGTCTGACAGACCGTACCCGGGCAGCCGCAGGGCAGAGGCTCTTTCTTCGCGGCTTTCGCAGCCAGCACAGCTGCCTCGTCGTAAGCCGGAGCTTCTCTCTCCTCAAAGGAAATGGCGTTCTCCGGACAGGCCGGCAGACAATCGCCCAGGCCGTCGCAGTAGTGCTCGTGGAGCAGCTTGGCTTTGCCGTTTACCATACCGATGGCCCCTTCGTGACAGGCGCTGGCGCAGAGGCCGCAGCCGCTGCATTTTTCTTCGTCGATGGTGATAATTCTTCGGATCATGTGAGGTCTCCTTATAATCTATTTGTTGAAAATCTGCGGGAGCTTTATGAAAAAATGAGTTTACAGATTTTCGCTGTGTCGTTTGGTTCTGAGATGATTATAAGGGAGAAGAAGAATTCATAATGTTGCAGAGGTCACATTTTGGATTGGTTTTTTGTTCCAGAGGCGGCTATCGTTATTTTTCGTTCTGTATGCTATAACGGAAATCTATTGGGCGGCCCCTGGATAAAGTATTATCTTTGGAGGGCTGATTATACAAAAACCATGTGAGAATTTTTGGAGGCTCACATGGTTTTTATGATTCTACTTTTTATATCTGTTAATATATTTTTCTATATTTCTGTGAATATTTAAAGCCTGACTTCTGCTTCTCTTACACCCTTCTTATAAGATCCGGAAACAATTTCGGTCATAATCGATGAGGCCTTCTTTTTTCATCTTTGCCAGCTCTCTTGTGAGGGCGCTCCGGTCAGCACAGAGATATTCTGCCAGCTCCACTCTCCCTAAGGGGCTTTCAAAATAGCGGGAATGCTGGGTTTCAGCCTGGAGTGAAAGGTAGGCGAGGATTTTTTCCCGGAGAGTCTTCTTGGAGATCACCTCGACCTTGCGGATGAGCTCCTGGTTTTTTTCCGCGATAACACGGACCATATTTTCGATCAACCGATGATGAAACACGCAGGCCATATTGCAGCTTCGCATGACACGGTCAAAGGGAAGGAAGAGAATCTCTGCGTCCTCCGAAACCTGAAATGTCACCGTGGAACGGCTGTCGTTCCCGCAGGCGAAGGTCTCTCCGAAAAGCTCATTTTTCCGCATGCGGACCAGAAGCGTCTTATTTCCCCAGAGGTCTTCCTTTATCATATCGACGGCTCCAGAAAGGACGATGCCAATGTGTTTCATATTTTCCTGCTCGAAGGCGATGATCTCGCCTTTGCTGAAAGTGGCGGTGTGATAGGTGATGCAGTCCAGCATGGGGCGACGGTCTTGTTGGGCGATGCCTTCAAAGAGAGGGGTGTCTAAAGATAGTAGCTTGTTTTCCATTTTCATAAAATTGCGTAAACCTTTGCTTTTTGATTTGGATTATAAGGTATTTTTAGCTTTACGTCAAATTTTAGACTGGGAGAGTAAAACTATATGGTAGTTATGGCTAGACACCTCGAGTTGATATTTATTGGTAAATAGATGCTTATGAAAGATAGAATTCTTCCTCTTCTAAATAGAGTAAATTGTGGGATATGTTTTGTCCAGAATGGACATAGATAGGTTAAATGCCAATTACATATGCGCGCGGAAATCTTCCAGAGTGGTGGCTTTTGTTGCAGTGAGAAGCCATGACTTAAGCTTCTGCGGATTTTTTTCTATTTTCATCTGGCTTTTCAGGTCTTCTGGCACAGGGAATTTGGATTCAAGAATTGTAAAAATACTTTCTAAAATACCTTCCTGTTTTTCTTTTTGCAACATCTCTTCCAACAGCATATAACGTTCCTCCATTGCACGACTGCTTTTGATCTTCTCAATGTGACGCTGGACCAGTTTTATGAAGGAGTTTGCCTCTTCTTCGGGAATCGTCTTGCGCCCGGAATTTTTCACATAGTTCAAAAATTCCATAAGCTCGGATGAAATCCCTTCTTCTTTTTCGCCTCTGGTATTCAGGTAAACCGTTACCACTCCGTCTGTGACCGCCTTGCCTGTCTCTTCACAGTATGTACGGGTATAATAGCGGTAAAACCCTTCTCCGAACGGATCAAAATCACAGATAAAAATGACGTAAGTATCCGGCAGATTTTCATAGGATTCTCCGGCAAGCAGAGCATCCATATCCAGCTGTGCGTGATAATATCTGCTTCTTTTGGGCAGATAATCCTGACGGACTACCTGCATTTCTACATTGTATCTCGTATGTTTTTCATCCGCGGCGTAGACGTCGAGGCGTACTCCGTGATATTCGGAATGATAGGCCATTGTCTTCTCGGTCTGTACCTGAACGCTGGCAATCGTGATTTCTAAAGAAAGTTCCAGAAGCTTCCGGCAGATCTCCCGGTCTGTCATAACTGCCGCAAACAAAAACGCATCACGAATCGTCAGATCTTTGAATTTTTTCTTTTCCATTGTTTTCCTTCCTGAAGAGGAAAAATTCTTAATGTAAGTATAAATCATATTTTGTATTTTTACAATATAAAGATGCAAAAAAAATTTATTCGAAGGAACAGGCTCGCCGCCTTTCCCTTCGAGCATCCTTTTCTGCTTAAGTTCAAAAAATAAGGTGCTTACGTCAGACTGGTTGGGTAAGACTATATGGTGGGATGGATATCCAGATATGGATGTATTTGACTTATTTTGGATTTTTAGAATTTACGGTCATGCGTTTACGGGGCTTTCTATGACTTCATTTGAACTTTTCTAATTTGCAGTCATGCATTTTAGGGGTGTTCATTGACTGCATTGGAATTTTGGGAATTTCAGTCAAATATTTTCGAGATTTTATTGACTGCAATTGGAATTCTTATATTTACAGTCAAACATTTCTCAAAATTGCATAACTGCATTTGAGCTTTTTAAGATTTGCGGTCAACTTGGGGCCTTATTTTTAATGACTTATTTGGAAATTTTGCAGTATGCAGTCAATCTAAGCTTATATACAGAAGTTCTCCATTGCACCATTTTAAAAAGCATAACATTCCCGCCTCCTCTTTTCAATTTTATAGTTTTTCCCGGTAAAAATGCTCCTCAATATATGGGATCACCTCGGTAAGATCCTCAAGCTTCGCCTCAATGAGAGGCTCCAGATCCGGGGCTGATTTGAGGATGTCGGGGATCATGATGGGAAGCATGCCTGCATTCAGCGCAGAACGAAGGCCGTTCTGGGAATCCTCGAGAACCAGCGTCTTGCCCGGGTCGGCTCCCAGAGCTGCTCCGGCTTTCTCATAAATTTCCGGGTCCGGCTTGGAACGACGAACCTGATCCCCGCAGATAATCACGGAAAAATCGCCCCAGACACCGCAGCCCTTGAGCTTTTCTCGGGTTCGCTCCTGGCTGGAGGAAGTCGCTACTGCCAGAGCGAAGCCTTCTTTTTTCAGAAAAGTCATCAGCTCCAGCAGGCCTTTTTTCACCGGAACGCCTTCTGCTTCCTGGATTTTCCTGCTCTCTTCCCGGTAAGCCTCCGTAAATTTATCAAAGGGAAACTCCTGTCCATATACGCTTTTGAAATATTCTTCTCTGCCCTTGAGGTTCATGCCCAGAGTGTGATAAATGTTGTGCCCCAGGGGACCATAACCCATTTTTTCCCCGGTAATATCCCAGGAGCGCTGAACTAGCCGTTCTGAATCCAGCATCAGACCGTCCACGTCGAAAATGACCGCCTGAAGAGGACATTTCTTCTGTTGTTCCATGTTATTTCGCCTTTCTGAAAAGCTTAAGAATGTATTCATTATATGATATTTGTAAAGAAGCGTCAAATGGGAAACCTTTTGCAGGCAATCCGTGACAGGAGGCTTTGGGAAAGCCATGGGGGAAAATGATTATGCAAAGGGGCGGCTCGGAGTCGCGAGCCCGCCGCCCCTCTGCACTCCCCACTGGGCCCGCTTAGAAAATAAGGGGCTTACGTCAGGCTGAAACATAGCGATTATATGGTGTTCGATGATTCATATTGAAATTTCACAATTCAAATTCTCAATATGAGGCGCCGAACACCATATCATCTCCGCGCAACGGCATGACGTAAGCCCCCCTATTTTCTAGCGTGCCCTGGAAGGGGGTGCAGGGGGAAACCAGGACTGCAAGACTCTGATGGTTTCCCCCTGCAATATTTTTTATTTCAACATATAATCTTTCAAAATCCCATGTTCTTTCAAAAGATCCTCTACGATCGTTCCTTTAACGACCTTCAGCAACGGCTTCTTGACGAGATTCAGCAGCCCCGGCAGCTCAATCTCCAGCGGAGATTTTCCATCCATGAGTTTCACGCTGGAATCCAGCAGGTCTCTCACATCGTAAACGCTTCCCCATACTTCCGGTACGCCTCTGTCTACACCGAGCAGGCCATATACGGCTTCCATCGCGGTACGGACGGAATACTCGGTGGTGAAGATCGTGTCTCTCGGGGTTTCGGCGAACTGGCCGAGGAAAGCAAAGTTGGTGCAGCCATCGGGGATGACATCCGGGCGGTCGCCTTTGGCGCGGGGCATGAAGAAGGCAGTAATGTAAGGCATCATGGTTGGTACGCAGACAGCGCTGTGCTCGGCCAGCTCCTCGATCTCCTCTTCGGGTACGCCCAGGTGATAGAGCCACTCTTCAGTGATCTCCTTACCGGTACACTCTTTCATCGGTTTCTTGATATAATCGCCGGGAACATCGGTGAAGAGGCTGTATACCCATACGCAGACCTTCTCCGGATCCTGCTCTTTGAACTGTCCCTGACGATTGATGGTCCAGCTTAAGAGCCAGCTGGAATCCTGGCAGCTCACGATACCGCCGGTAACGACGTTTCCGGTTCTCGGGTCACGTTTGCAGATCTTCGTGATATACGGAATGATTTTGTCATCCAGCGTCGTAACGGTAGCAGACTCCCAGTTGGTCTTTGCCACGTCGGAGCAGAATTTCTCCGGATGACCGAAGGACGGATCCTGTTTTGCGATATTTTTCCAGAGGCTCCAGCAACCGCTGGTACGAACTTCAGCGTCTCCGTTGGGCGCATGATTCTGATCACCGTAGATAGTACCCTCGGTACAGCTTCCGTTGGTGACAAATACCAGATCGTTCTCGGTGAGAAGGATGCCTTTCTCCACGCCGTTTACCTTGCACTCGATAGCTTTTGCCACTTTCTTGCCATCGGAAATTTCAAAGATTACGTTGGTAACTTCAGTGTTATACTGGAAGTCTACGCCAGCTGCTTTCAGATACTCAACCATCGGAAGGATCAGGGACTCGTACTGGTTGTATCTCGTGAATTTCAGAGCGCTGAAATCAGGAAGTCCGCCGATGTGATGGATGAATCTCTGGAAGTAGAGCTTCATCTCCAGAGCACTGTGCCAGTTTTCAAAAGCAAACATGGTCCGCCAGTACAGCCAGAAGGTGGAATCAAAGACTTCGTCGTCAAAAACATCCTCGATGGTCTTGTCGTACAGATCCTCATCCTTGGTGAAGAAAAGCTTCATGATCTCCATGCAGCCTTTCTGGCTCAGGTTGAATTTTCCATCGGTGTGAGCGTCCTTGCCGCAGTCAACGGTCGCACGGCAGAGAGAATAGTTGGGGTCATGCTTGTTCAGCCAGTAATACTCGTCCAGAACGGAAGCGCCCGGTTTCTCAAGGGAAGGAATGCTGCGGAACAGATCCCACAGGCACTCGAAATGGTTCTCCATCTCACGGCCGCCGCGCATCACATAACCTCTGGCCGGATCAAAAATACCGTCGCAGGCGCCGCCGGGAACGTCCATGGCTTCCAGGATGTGAATGTGGGAGCCGGGCATCTGGGCGTCGCGGACCATGAAGCAGGCAGCTGCCAGAGCAGCCAAACCGCTTCCTACCAGGTAAGCATGCTTGTCATCCACGCCTTCCGGTTTCTCCGGGTGAGCAAAAGCTTCGTAGTTTCCGTTGCTGTAGTAGATGCCTTTGCTGTTTTTCTGGTTCATTCCGCGCTCGGTGTTGCGGTAATCGCTGGTGGCTTTTTTCACCTCAGCTTTTTCTACTGTTTTTTCCTGACGATTCTTTGCTGCGAGTGCTGCTGCACCTGCTCCTGCTGCCACCAGGGCTGCCAGTCCTAAAGAAGAATGTTTCTTTGCCATAGTAAAAACCCCTTTCTATTTTAAATGCGTTTGTTTTCTTTTTTGTTTCTGACCGTATTCTATCGCAGTCTTTCGCCGGCTACAATTAACAAACCATAAAGAATGATAAACTTTTTGACAATCGCGCCGTTTTGTAAAGTAAGTATTCCCCATTTTTCCGTAAAAAAACGGCGCCACCATTTTTTGATGACACCGATTTTCTCAGAAAATTTTTAAGTTTCCCTTTGCCATATTTTCCGCATTTTTCAGGGAATTGATGATGTTTCCGTGCATGGTAACGCAGATCTTTTCCGCCAGCTCTCTGGGTTCTTCCTTCATGCCCCTGCGGATCCAGTCCAGCATCACGCCCACAAAACTGTACTTGTAAAAATGAGCGATAAACTCCCGTTCTTCCTTCGGAACGTCCATGCCCACGGCCTGCTCTTCCACCACGCCGGCAATCAGCCCGTAAGTCAGACTGAAAAGATAATTTTCGATCTGCTCCCGGCTCACACTCCGGTAGACATTTAATATGAAGGGTTTGTTTTCCTGGACCACCTCAAAGATCTGCAGGATCCCCTCCTGCCAGGTAGCGTAAGTCTTTTTCCCCTGGAGCGCCCGGGTGGCATCCTCAATGCAGGCCCATTCCACAAGATCGTAAATATCCTTGAAATGATAGTAAAAGGCCATCCGGCTGATGCCGCAGTCGCTGGTCAGATCGCTGATCGTAATCTTATCCAGAGGCTTCTTGAGGAGGAATTTTTTCAGGGAGTCTTCCAGTGCGTACTTTGTCAGGTTCTGCATAAACAGTCCGCCTTTCCTAGTGTATAGCTCCAGTTTACTCCACTGTCACACTTTTGGCAAGGTTTCTCGGTTTATCCACATCAAGTCCCCGGGCCACGGAGATATAATAGGCCAGAAGCTGCAGCGGAATCACCGCGAGACTTGTGGCAAAACAGCTCTCTGTCCGCGGAACATAGATCGTAAAGTCCGCGGTATCCTCCATGGAATAGCTGCCGTAACTGGTCAGCCCCAGCACCGAAGCGCCACGGCTCTTGACCTCCACCAGGTTGCTAATCTCTTTTTCAAAAAGCTCCTGCTGTGTGGCCACGCCCACAACCAGAACGCCGTTTTCCACCAGGGAAATCGTTCCGTGCTTTAATTCTCCCGCTGCGTAGGCCTCAGAATGGATATAGGAAATTTCCTTGAGCTTCAGGGAACCTTCCATGGAAATCGCATAATCCAGCCCTCTTCCGATGAAAAAGACATCCTTCGTATGGGAAAATTTGTTGGCCAGCCACTGAATCCGCTCTTTTTCATCGAGGATCCGCTGAATTTTTTCCGGAAGCTTCAAGAGCTCCTGGATATAGTGATCTGCTTCCTCTCTGCTGATGCATTCCCGCACCTCGCCGAAAAGAATGCCGATGAGATAAATCGCCGCCAGCTGAGTGCTGTAGGCCTTGGTCGTTGCCACGGAAATCTCCGGTCCGGCCCAGGTGTAAAAGACGCTGTCCGCCTCTCTCGCAATCGAGCTTCCCACCACATTTACGATGCCAAGCACAGGAAAGCCCCGCTTTTTTGACTCCCGGAGAGCCGCCAGGGAATCCGCCGTCTCGCCGGACTGGCTCACAATCACCACCAGCGTGTGCTCGGAGAGAATTGGATTCCGGTAGCGGAATTCAGAAGCCAGGTCGATGTCTACGGGAATGCCGGAAAGCTTTTCCAGCACATATTTTGCCGCCGCGCAGACGTGGTAGGCAGAACCGCAGGCCACCATCTGGATCCGGCTGATTTTCCGGATGTCCTCATCAGAAAGACCAAGCTCCTCGATGACAATTTTTCCATCCTTGATCCTCGGATGAATCGTATCTGCCACGGCTTTCGGCTGCTCGTAGATCTCCTTCAGCATAAAATGCTCAAAACCGCCTTTTTCCGCAGATTTCGCATCCCACTCCACGGTCCTGAACTCTTTTTCCAGGACCTCCTGGTCCACGTCGTAGAAAGTGATGGTATCTTTGGTTAACTCTGCGATCTCCATATCGGAAATGTAGCAGACGTTTTTCGTATATTTCAGAATTGCTGGTACGTCGGAAGCGATGAAGTTTCCATTCTCCGACCGGCCGATAATCAGCGGGCTGTCTTTCCGCACCGCATAAATTTTTCCCGGCTGGTCTTTGAAAAGGATACCCAGCGCATAGGAACCGCGGATACGGCCCAGGGCCCGGGCGATAGCCTCCAGAGGATTGCCTTTATAATAGTAATCGAGAAGATGGGCCACCACCTCGGTGTCTGTCTCCGACAGAAAGACAAAGCCTTTTTTCTGGAGATACTCCTTCAGCTCCTTATAGTTCTCGATGATGCCGTTATGGACCACAACGATCCGTTTGTCTTTGGAACAATGGGGGTGAGCGTTTGCCACTGAAGGCTCCCCGTGGGTTGCCCAGCGGGTGTGACCGATACCACAGGTGCCGCTTACCGCTTTTCCATTGTCCGTCATCTCCTTCAGCGCCTGGAGCCGGCCTTTTGCCTTAAGAATCTCGATCCGGTTCTCGCCGTCCCGCAGGTCAGAAACCGCAATACCGGCGGAATCATAGCCCCGGTATTCCAGTCTCGAAAGGCCGCTTAACAGCACCGGCGCTGCGTTCCATGCTCCTACATATCCAACAATTCCGCACATCCGTCAGTCCTCCCGGTAGCCCTTTTTCACGATCACGTCGATAACCTCATCCACATATTTTTCACAGAGAGCTTCCTCCCCGGCTTCCACCATGACGCGGACCACAGGCTCGGTTCCGCTCTCACGCACCAGGATGCGACCGTCAGCTCCCAGCTTTTCGCCCACAGCCTTGACTGCTGCCTGGACGTCCGGATCGTTCTGGGCTGCCGCTTTGTCCGTCACGCGGATATTTTTCAGAACCTGAGGATAAACAGGCACCGGAGCTGCCAGCTCAGCCAGCGTCTTTTTCTTCTCCAGCATAACTTCCATCATCTTGATGGCCGTCAGGATACCATCGCCGGTGGTTGCATATTTCCGGAAAATGATATGACCGGACTGCTCGCCGCCCACGCGGTAACCGTTGGCGGACATATTCTCATAGACATATTTATCGCCGACAGCCGTTTTCTCGTACTCGATTCCGGCCTCGTCCAGAGCCTTATAAAGACCGAAGTTTGACATCACCGTGGTGACAACCTTGTTTCCGGCCAGCTTGCCGCGCTCTTTGAGGTAACAGCCGTAGATATAGATGATCATATCGCCGTTTACCACGTTTCCGTTCTCATCCACGCAGAGACAGCGGTCCGCATCGCCGTCAAAGGCAAAACCGACATCCAGGCCTTTCTCTTTCACCAGCTTCTGCAGGCCCTCGATGTGGGTGGAACCACAGTTCGTGTTGATGTTCGTGCCGTCCGGCTCGTTGTTGATCACATAGGTCTTGGCTCCCAGCGCATCGAAAACGCTCTTCGCAATCATCCAGGCGCTGCCGTTCGCACAGTCGAGGCCGACTTTTTTGTTCTTGTAGGAGCGGGTGGCCAGGGAAATCAGATAGCCGATGTAGCGGTTTCTTCCCATGGCGTAATCTACAGTACGGCCGATGTTTTCCCTGGTTGCAAAAGGAATCTCTCCGGAAAGGCCGTCGATATAAGCCTCAATCTTCAGAATAGTCTCCTCATCCATTTTTTCACCATTACTGTTGATGAGCTTGATTCCGTTGTCATAGTAGGGATTGTGGCTGGCGGAAATCATAATACCACAGTCGAAATCCTCGGTTCTTGCCACATAGGAGACAGAAGGAGTCGTGGTTACATGAAGCAGATAAGCCTCCGCACCGGAAGCAGTCAGGCCTGAAACCAGCGCATACTCAAACATATAAGAGGAAAGGCGGGTGTCTTTTCCGATAACGATCTTGCACTTCTCGCCCTCTTCTTTATTTCTTCCATAGTACCAGCCCAGGAAACGACCGATCTTGTAAGCGTGTTCAGCAGTCAGGTTCTTATTGGCTTCCCCACGGAAACCGTCTGTTCCAAAATATTTTCCCATAATATTATTCTCCTTAACGATTTTTTTCAATGAATAAAGGCTATGGACTAAACTACAATTATCTATACTACCATAGATTTATACTTTTGGCTAGTTTTTTTGCACATTTTTCTTTTTCGTAAAAATCCACCAATTTTTCTAAAGCTATAATTGTAATATGAGTAGAAGAAAAAAAGGTGCGCTTCCCTTCACAAGTGAAAAGAATGTGTTATACTAAAGACCATAAAAATCGCAAAGGAGGGGACTTCTGGAAAGATGAGCTACTGGATTTTAGAATTTATCCGGGTAGGGATCGGATACATTTTTCTGATGTATCTCTGGCCATCCGTCATTTTCCGAAAACACTTATCCGGGAAAAGCCTGACTTATCGTTTTGCTTTCTGTTCCACAGTTTCCGTTTTACTGATCAACACGCTTGTTCTGAGCCTGGGGCTCTTTCATATCTTAGACGGACGCATTGTATTTTTCCTTTTTTATGGAATCTTTATCGCATCCATCCTCAAAGAAAAAAGGCTTCGCCTGCGTGTATCCGGGCAGCTCAGAAAACTTTTTGCCGGAAAGCTGGGCTGGAAATCTTTTCTTACAGCTCTGGCCGATGACAGTAAATATCTTCTCGTCACATTTTTCCGCAGATTGAATCAGAAAATAAAAGGTCGAAGACTGGAATACGGCATTTTAAGCGTGCTTATCCTTTTTGCAATTGCCTATTTTTCCTATGGAGCCTTTCAAAACCATTCCTATGGCTGGGGTGACATGTACGTTCATCATGCCTGGATCTACGGCCTTAAGGAAGGCAATATTTTCTCGGCTGGCGTTTACCCGGAGGCCATGCACTGCTTTATTTACAGTATGGATGTGCTCTTTGGAATCTCCATATACAGCTGTCTTCTCTTCCTCGGGGAAATTCATGTGGCGGCTCTCCTGGTGGCCGTCTACTGCCTGTTCCGGGAAATCCTGAAATCCAGGTATACAGTTTACCTGATATTAGCGGCATTTCTGACCATAGACGTTGTCTGCATCGATGAGATTTACGGCATGGCCCGGCTGCAGTACACGATTCCCCAGGAGTTCGGCTTATATACGCTATTCTTATGTACGCTGTATTTAATCCGTTTTCTGAAAAGAGAGAACAAAGGCTTTGACGGAAATCTTTTTCTCTTTATGACCTCTCTGGCCGCTTCTCTTGCCATCCACTTTTATGTCACAATTATGGCCTTTTTCCTCTGTGCTTCTTTTGCCGTTTTCGGTCTGAACCAGATTTTTCGGAAAAAGAATTTCGGTGTGCTGGTGACGGCTGTTATCCTGGGAGTCGTCATTTCCACCCTGCCCATGGTGCTGGCTTTTGCCTCCGGAATCCCGCTTCAGGGATCTCTGAACTGGGGCATGAACATTATAAACGGTACGGACACCAAAGAAGGACGAAGCCAGGCGGTACAGACGAGCACAGGGGAAAGTACCGAAGCGATGACCGGAATTACAGCGGAAAAGGGCAGCGAAAATGCCTCTTCCCTTCCGTCCCAGTCCCAGCTCGACAGCCAGCAGGGCACAGTCATTGAAATGGAAAGCAGCACCAACGTACCGAAAACGCCTCTTGTCAAAAAGGTGGCCGATGCGGTGATCCGCAGCCTGAAACTGGTTTACCAGTACGGCTATGTGCAGCTCTACGGAAGATCCCGGGCTGGCTGGCTGCTCCGTTTTACCATAATTGCGGCAATCCTCACCCTCGTAAATGTGGTGATTTCCATTGTGCGCCTGAAAAAAATATCCTTTAACATGTATGCTGGAATAACCACAGCCTCTTTTCTTTTCATGCTGCTTTATGCGGCGCCTTTCCTCGGCCTGCCGGAAATTATTGCCGGAGCCAGACTCTGTCTGCCGGAACAGATTCTGCTTCTTGCCATGATGGCCATTCCTGCGGACGAGCTCTTTTTCCTGTTGGAAAAAACGAAGGCCGGACATTTTGTCCCGCAAATCAGTCTTGCAGGTGTCCTCGCAATCTATGCAGGCACCAATTATTTCGGGGTGTTCCACGGCTATCTATACTACGAACTGACCAGATATAATGCCGCAGTGGAACTGACCAGTGAAATTATGGACGCTTATCCGCAGTACAGTTATACGATCATCTCCACCACGGAAGAACTATACCAGTCGGTAGAGGACGCCAGACATGAGGAAATCCTTGATTTTTACAATAAATCCCGGCTGGTGGACTATTACATTCCTACGGAATACCTTTTCTTCTATATAGAGAAGAACCCGATTTACTATTCCCAGTATCACTTTTTCTCCGGTCCGCGCTGGCTGGCCCAGGATAAATATACGAAATATTACGAATATTCCACTGCGGTTCTGAGTATCGGCGACGGCATTGAGCATTCGGAAATTTCGGAGGAAGCCGTTGGCGAGTCTCTTTTAACCACGAGTAAAGCTTCCGACGCCTATTCCGTCATCATAAACCGGACGATTCTGGAATCGGAGATGTACCACTGGTGCCAGGAATTTAAGACCCGTCTTCCCAATGAGATCAAAGTTTATTACGAAGATGAAAATTTCATCTGCTATGTGGTAAAGCAGAATCCGGCGCATCTTTATAACCTTAACCTTGAAAAATAACCCCCGAAAGGAGGAAAAAATGAAAAGAAAACGCTGGTGGCTGCAGGCCGCAGGAGTCATCGTGCTGACTGCCCTGCTTGCAGCAGGCATCTGGATCTTTTCTCAGAAGAACACAAAAGAATACGAGCCTTCCGATGAAGCCTTTGGAAATCCCCTCATGGGATACGCTCCCTGCGCCTGGAATGCCGAAGTCCGGGAGGACGTTTCCCTGCTGTATATGGACATCACCTGGGCAGAACTGGAGCCCGAGGAAGGCCAGTACAACTGGGAGGGCATCGAGAAGGAAAATCAGTTGGAACGCTGGCGGGAGGAAGGAAAACACATCGTATTAAGATTTGTCTGCGACGTGCCCGGAAGCGAGACGCATATGGATATTCCGGAATGGCTCTATGAGAAAACGAATCACGCAGGTACCTGGTACGACGTATCCTTCGGCAAGGGCTTTGCTCCGGATTACAACAACGAGATTTTTATCTCCTGCCATCAAAAAGCGGTGGAAGCCATGGGGGAACATCTGGGGCAGGACGGACTCATCAGCTACATTGAGCTTGGAAGTCTCGGGCACTGGGGCGAATGGCATGTCAATTACAGTGTCGGCATCCAGCCTCTTCCGCTGGAAGACATAAGAGAACAGTATGTGGCGCCCTGGACGACTGCTTTTCCCAACGCGATGCTCCTCATGCGCCGACCTTTTTCTCACGCCGCAAAATATGGAACCGGCCTTTATAATGATATGACGGGAGAACCGAGCGAGACGGCCGCATGGCTCCGCGAAATTGAAAATGGCGGCAATCTGAGTCAGACAGATGAAAAAAATGCCCTCTCTCCCATGACGGATTTCTGGAAAACCGCCCCCGTAGGCGGAGAGTTTACCAGCTCTCTTTCCATGGAAGAAATGCTGACTGCCAGTCTCTCCCAGACTGTGGAGCTGATTCAGGAATCTCACACAACCTTCCTGGGACCGAATGCAGCGAATGCCAAATATCTGGAGGGGTATGAAACTGTACTGAAAAATATAGGCTACCGTTTATGGATCTTAAAAGCCACGCTCTCCCGGAGCCTTCGCGGAACGAAGCTGAGTCTCATCTGGGAAAATGACGGGGCGGCACCCTTCTACAGGGACTGGCCGGTGTGGGTGTATGTGACGGATGAAGACGGGAATACCATTGAGAAAAAGCAGGTGAAACTTTCCCTGTCTTCGATTCTTCCCGGAGAAACTATAGAGACGGACACTCTGCTTGACACCAGGAAGCTTTTCGAGCTTGCGGGCGAGAACTACCATATCAGCATTGGTGTAGAAGATCCCACGATAGGAAAAACAGGTTTACGCTTTGCAATGCAGGGCGATTACAAAGATGGACAAAATTTTCTGTGGTAATCTCCTTTTTTTGTAAAAAATTACCCATTTTGAGAAAGTATGTTGTAAAATAGGAGTATGAGAAAAAACGGTGCAGTTCGCTGCACGGATGAAAAGGAGGAGCTTATGAAACTGTTGAAAAAACTCTGCTGCCCGCTGCTTTTTTCCCTGTTCTTTGTGGCAGCCCTCTTCTTTCCCGTTGCTTTTGCCTCAGCCGACGATACGGTGGATCTGAAGCTCTCGGAAGGAACCTATCGCTATGATTATGCCTATGAAGTGTTCAAGCTTGTCAACGAAGAGCGCGCCAGAGTCCATCTGGAGCCGCTGGTGATGGATGCAGAGCTGACGGAAGCCGCCATGCAGAGAGCGGCAGAAATTCATGCCATTTACAGCCATACCAGACCGGATGGCAGCGGCTGCTCTACCATCTGCCCTGCAAGAATGCGCGGTGAAAATATCGCTTATGGGCAGGACTCCCCCGCAGAAGTTATGGATGCCTGGATGACCTCCTCAGGTCACAGAGCAAATATCCTGCATTCCGGCTATACCAGCATCGGCATCGGCTGCTTTGTACAGGATTCCTGTCTTTTCTGGGTTCAGGCTTTTAGTTACGACACCACAACCGGCGCTTATGTCCAGCAGCCCAACCGCAAAGTATCTCCCATTATTACCGTCAGCCTGCAGAATCTCAACCTCGTTTTCGGCGAGACAGAGCCGTTGTTTTTTACAGAAGAGACTAAAACCCTGCAGATGAAATTTGCCTCAAAGAAGGAACCAGGCTTAGTAAGGCTTGATCCTTCCAACTTCGACTGGAGCATTGCCGATCCCACTGTGGCTTCATTGGATCAAAGCGGTGTCATGCGGCTGAAAAACGGCGGCGCCACCACGGTCACTGTCTCCCTGAAAAGCCGGCCTTCCATTCAGGTTTCTGTCCAGGCGAATGCTTTTTATGATTTGTCAAAAGCTTCTGTCACCAGCGGCTTTCATACTGCTTACACTGGCAGCCCCATCACATTTTCACCCACTGTCACATACAATGGGAAGACACTGACCGAAAATACCCACTACACGATAAGTTTCAGCAACAATGTCAACTCCGGAAAGGCCTCCTTTGAGATCAAAGGTCTGGGACTTTACCAGAGCACTTACAATGGAACCTTCATCATCAACAAAGTTTCCATACAAAATACTTCCATCAAGCTTCCCTATAGCAGCTATGCCTGGACCGGGAAACCGATTACGCCTGTCCCCACCGTCACCTATGGGGGGCTGACACTGAAAGAAGGAACGGATTACACCCTCTCCTGGAGCAACAATACGGATAAGGGCACTGCAAACGTGATTATTACCGGCTGCGGAAACTTTACCGGTACGAAATCCCAGTCCTTCTCCATTCAGCAGTTTCTGATCAGCAAAGCCACAATCAGCACGATCTCTCCTGTGACCTACACATGTCAGCCTGTTACCCCGGAGCCCACGGTCAAGCTGAATGGAAAAGTCCTTCAGAAAGACCGCGACTATAAACTTACATACTCCAACAATATCAATGTTTCCAAAAAAGCTCAGGTAACAGTGACCGGAATCGGGAAATATTCCGGCAATGCCACGAAGTTTTTTGAAATCAAGGCCCGGAAGCTCTCGGGTGAGACGATCCAGTTCCCGGATTTTTCCTACAGCGGAAGCAGTCCTTCCGGTTATGTCAGCAGCAATCTTTCCATTCTCTATAAGGGAACGAAACTGACCTGCGGTACGGACTATACGCTCTCTGCCACCAAAGATTCCAGCACGAAAGAGATCTCTTCCATCCGTATCACCTTCTGCGGAAACTATACAGGAACCCGCTCTTTTGTTTCCCTGAAAAGCTATGGACGCGTCACCGCAATTCCGGATCAGACTTATACCGGAAAAGCGATCACTCCAACGATTCGCGTCACTTATAATAGCAGAACCCTCACAAAAGGAAAAGATTACACGCTCACCTTGGCCAACAATGTGAACCCCGGAACGGCCAGCGTTACCATCACCGGAAAAAATGGATTTTTCTCCAGCCAGACGGTCACTTTTAAAATTGTGAAAAAAGGAACCGGAGATAGCAGTAATACCGGAAACACTGGCAGCAATGGCAATTCCAATGGAACCACTGGCAACACTACCATCTCCCTGACAGCTCCCGTGCTTTCCGTAGCTACCGCCTGGAATAAGGTCACGCTCCGCTGGAACAGAATTTCCAATGCAGACAGTTACCTCCTCTATAAAAAGACAAACAGCGGCAGCTATGTACTCCTGAAGACCATCTCCAAAAGCAAACTGGTTTATAGCGATACGAAAGTATCCGTTGGAAATACCTACCGCTATATGATCAAAGCCGGCAAAACTACGGCCTCCGGCAAGAAGGTTTACAGCAGCTTATCCACGGCAGTAAGCGCCAAACCGGCCCTCTCCCGACCGCTCATCACGATCCGCAGACTCTCTGGAAAACAGCGAATCACCTGGAGAAAGGTTTCCGGAGCCACCGGCTACATTCTCTATCAGAGAACCGGCAGCGGAGTCTTCCGAAAGATTAAAACCCTCACTTCCAGAAGCACCTCCTGGAGTGTAACGACGAAAAAAGGAACCTCCTATTCCTACAAACTGGTTCCCTACCTCAGAGTAAACAGAAAAATTAAGACTGGCCCTTCAAGTGTCATCAAGACAGCAAAGAGCAGATAACGCGCAGAAATCCCCGGGAACGGCAAAGATTCCTGGGGATTTCTTCTGTCAGTTTTTCTTCTTTTTCTCTTCCACCACGTCAAAGGCCAGAAACAAAGCCCAGATATAGGGCGCTCCAAACACGTTCAGCGTCTTCGGGCCGGTAATACTTTCGGGCTCTTCCTGCACCCTTATGTATGCTTTTTCAAAGGTGCTGCGGGTAATCGATTTCCGCTTGCGGTCTGTGAAAAGCTCGCCGCCTTTGATCGTGTAAGTGAAGGGAAGGTGCTTTACGGTGAGGAAGGTTTCACCCTGATGACTCTCAATAACCTGCCATAAATTCTCTACGGTTATTGTCTCTTTCTTCTTTATCTTTTGTAACTCATCCATAGTATCCCCCATTTACTTTTGGTTTCTACAGCCGATACTCTTCCCCGTCCTTCGGGAACCAGACAGAACTCTCCATCCGCTGCTGCTCCACATACTGTTTCAGCTCCCGGCGGCTCACCATGCTATTGGTATGATCCGGACATCCCGTCGTTATAATGTGGGCTCTTGGATAACTTAAATGAACGGCTGCGATTTCTTCCCGACTCATGCCAAACTGCCCGCCTGCGCCACTGCCCTCTCCATCCTCAGAAAAACCGGCGCTCACGACAACCAGACGCGGCTTCCAGGCCTTAAGGACCTGCTTCATGCCATCGTACCAGCTGCTTTCTCCCGTCAGGTAGGCACTGTTTAATACCGGATGGGAAATCAGCACGCCGCAGCCTTTCTGATCCATCGTAGAAATTCCGTTCACTTTATAAAAAGCCGGTGTTTTCCGTATGCTCAGATGGCAAAATTCTGTCGTTTCCGTAAGAATCTCCAGATTTGAAAAGCCATCCATCGACAACGAATCCGCATCCGCCTCATTTTGCACAAAGACCTTCATCCCCCGCGGAATCAGCCTCCTGGCCTCCCCGTCAAAGGCTCCTTTCGTAAGATGGGTTGCGATTACCGCATCCACATCCAGAAGGTCGCTGAATTTTATCTCTTCTTTCGCAGCCCCTTTTTCCAGTCCTCCCATAATCGGGTCCACCAGGAACCGCTGCCCCGCATAGTCCAGGAGATAGGTGCTCTGCTGCACTTGTTTGTATATCATAAAAATTCTCCGTTCTGCTTTATTTGTAATTGCATCTATTCTTCCATGGTAATATAAAATTATAGATAAGTAAAGGGAATAGAGATGGTTTTTCAGAATATATGTACCGGATTTCCCACTGGGAAGGCAGGAAGGAATTTCACCCGTTTCAGGGTATTAAAAAAGACAGAGCCTTGCAGTGCATCTGCCTGATTCTGTCTTTTTTTAATTTTATGATACCAGTGTCAAAAGGTCAAAAAGCTGTTCGTGCTTGCACGATAAGGCTTTTGAACTTGGGACACGCCAAATATGAGAAAGTAGCGATTTACGCAGTAAATCAGCGGATTTCGAATATTTGGAGGATTGCGGAAGCTGCGTAGCAGCGTAGCAATCCGGGTATCAAATGAGTGTCAAAAGACCTTTTGACACTCATATCATTTTATTTCATTGTAACATTCTCAGCCTTTTCTTCCGCAACAGCGTTTATACTTCTTTCCGCTTCCGCAGGGACAGGGTTCGTTGGGGTAAATTTTTCTGCCGAGGCCTACGGACATGGCATTTCTGGTCACTTCGGAAGCCATATGCCCCTTGTAATCCCAGCATCTGGTCATGCAGCCTAAGCGGCGGATCTCTTTTTTCACATCCTCGACCTGTCTCTGGGTGGAAAAATAACAGCCGTGCTGATAGAGCATCGCCAGAATCTCTTCCTCCGGAATATTCATACGGATGGCTTCTTGTACATCATAGAAGATCCGCAGAGCATCTGCCTGATTCTTATGCTGCTCATCCATCATATCCTTAATGAAAAATACCGTATTCTCGTTGGGTTCCTGGCAGGCCAGCTGACCGTAGCTTAAGAACTCTTCCTCTGTCTCCGGCACATAATAGTCAAAGGTATTCTGCACCTTCTGAACTTCCTGATACACATCGTTTTCAGCAAGATCAACATCCATCAAAAAACCATTTTTCAGCCGGACAACACCGGATTTACGGTCCAGCTCTTCCAACTGAGCTTTTACTTCTTCTGCATCTTTGATACCTGTATGATAAGTTCCACAGATCTCCACAAACTTTTCCAGCGAAATCACACCGTACAGATATACCGCCGATTTTGCATAATCCTCCAGACGATTTCTGTCCGCTTTTTCTGCCTGCATATCAGGTGTGCAGATTTTTTCGTATGTGGTCTCCACATCCTCTGGAACCAGATACAGTTCCTGCTTCGGATCATAAGCTCCGTAAGTGGTCAGAAGCAGCGAATCTGCCACCAGCTCCTGGCTGATGAGGATTCCCTGTTCCTGAATTGCACTCTCAAAAAATCTGGTCTCATCTGCAGAGGCCTGCTTTACGATTTCTCCCATTACTGCCTCATCCAGAAGCTGGTTCCTCAGCCATTTTGCCAGATCCTTTTTATTCCATTTACTGAAGCCTTTTAATCCGTGTTTCTTTGCAATATCCTGGAGGTTATCTTTTGTATAGCAAAGGAAAACCTGCTCCAGGCTCTCCGGTCTTGCCGTTCTGTATTCTGTCATAACGCACATCCTTTTCTATTTCTCATCTTGAAAAAAGCGCCTTGAACTCCACTTTTTCGGAAATCCCACGCGCAATAAGTCTATGTTATCTTAACAGACTCAGGCCAAGAAATCAATGGAAAAACTTTTCTGTTTTTTCAGATTGCTATAGACGAATCGAAAAAAACAGTTAGAATAGAAAGAAGAAATTCCATCACACCGGAAAACACATCTGAGGGAGGTAGCTTATGAAAGAGACTATTCCGGAAGAAGGACTTGAACATTTTGACGAGTACCTTCAGAACTATTCCAAAAACGAGAATCATCCGCTGAAGATTCTCCTGGGCTTTTACAAGGGGAAAAAGCTCCAGTGCGCCAAGGGATTTTTCTGGCTGATCTGCCAGCGGTCCCCTGTCTGGGTCACGCCGATCGTGACCGCGAACATCATTGACATCGCCACCAATCCGGGCAAGAACAGTATTCAGCGGATTCTTTTCAATCTGGTGATTGCCCTGCTTTTTATCAGCCAGAATGCCTTCAGCAACTACATGGCTACCAAGCATTTTTCCGGGGCCAACCGGGAGATTGAAGGATCTTTGCGAAACGCGCTGGTCCGGAAGCTCCAGCAGCTTTCCATCATGTTTTATAAGGAAATCCAGTCCGGACGGCTTCAGTCCAAGGTCATGCGTGACGTGGAAAATGTCCAGGCCCTCTTAAACCAGATGGTCCGGACACTGTTTTTCTTCATTCTGGACGTCATCATCGCCTCTGCTGTCACCCTCTATCACAGCCCCCTGGTCTTCGTCGTCTTTCTGGCTGCGATTCCTGTGGCTGTGGCCGGAATCTACTATTTCAAGAAGCCGATTTCCGAGCGTAACCGCGCCTTCCGTACCGAGATGGAAAGCACCCAGGGCGCGGTGGCGGAAATGCTTGAGATGATTCCCGTCACGAGAGCCCACGGTCTGCAGGAGGTGGAGATCAACAAAATGCAGCGTTACCTCAAGGGCATCATGCATCAGGGCTTTCAGCTCGATCTGATGAACAACCTTTTCGGCGCTGCCAGCTGGGTCGTTTTCCAGAGCTTCCAGATCCTCTGCCTGGCCTTCACCGGCTGTCTGGCTGTCAAGGGAAAGATCGGCGTCGGCGAGGTGGTTCTGTTCCAGACCTATTTCACCCAGATCGTGGGACAGATCTCCACTCTCATCAATATTTACCCGGATCTCTGCAAGGGAATGGAGTCCGTCCGTTCCATCGGCGATATTCTCGAAGAAAAGCAGGTGGAGCCCAACCATTCCATCGTCCCTTTGGGCGACCTCAAGGGAAACGTCCGTTTCTGCAACGTGGATTTCAAATATCCCGATGGGGAACGATATATTCTGAAGGATTTTAACCTGGAGGTCAAACCCGGCGAGAGCATCGCCTTTGCCGGAGAATCCGGCACCGGAAAGTCCACGATTCTGAACCTTCTGATTGGTTTTCTGCCGCCCACAGACGGCAAAATCCTCATCGACCGGATCAATATGGTAAACCTCGATATGAACGAATACCGGAAACAGATCGCCGTTGTTCCCCAGAACACGATCCTTTTCTCGGGAACCATCCGTGAAAACATCACCTACGGCCTCGAAAACATCTCCGATGATGAGATCTGGTCTGTGATCCACGAAGTCGGCCTAGAGGACCTGCTCGACAAAATGCCCGACGGCCTGGACACGCCCCTCGGCGAGCACGGCGACCGGCTCTCCGGCGGTCAGAAGCAGCGAATCTCCATCGCCCGGGCCCTGATCCGCAAGCCGAAGATCATCATTTTCGACGAGGCCACTTCAGCCCTTGACTCCGCCTCCGAAAAGAAAGTTCAGGAGGCCACCGACCACATGATGGGAAAATGCACCACCTTCATTGTCGCTCACAGGCTTTCCACCATCCGCAAGGCCGACCGTATCGCCTTTATCAAAGACGGCAGCGTCGCCGAGATCGGAAGCTATGAAGAGCTCATGGCGAAGAAAGGGTATTTTTACCGGCTCAAGAGCCTGCAGGAATAATACATAGAGAAAGCTCCGTGACCACCACTTTTGGGGGTAATCACGGAGCTTTTTATTCAGCAATATTTTTTCAATATTTCCCGCCAGATAATCCAGAATGTTCATCCCGTAGTAGGTCTTTTTGTCGATCCGGCTGGCAAGCCTTGGCATATTTTCGATCCAGAGAGAGAACCCTGGAGGCGCACCAGTGATAAAAATTATTCATGTTGTTGATCAGCGTATCAAAATCCCGCTCCTCTTCCAGATAAAGATCATAGGGGAAAAATTTTTCGTCAAAAATCAATGCCTCTCCCCGGGTGTTGATCTCTGCGATTTTTATCACAAAAGTCATCAGCTGATTCAGCTTCTGCCGCTGTAAAGCGTTTCCTGCTAAAAATCGGCCGCCGCACAGCAGAAAACTGCCGGGCAGCGGCCGGAAAATTTATTCGCCCAGAGCCTCGAGAGCTGCGGAGAGAGCTGCCACTTTTTCCTCGGCCTCTTTCTCGTCAGCGCCTTTGATTCCTGCGTAATATTTGATCTTAGGCTCGGTTCCGGACGGACGCACGCAAACCCAGGCCTTGTCATCCAGCTCGAAATAGAGCACATTGGACTTCGGCAGAGTCAGCTCGGAGGTCTCTCCGGTAGCAATGTCGGTGCGGATGCTGGAACGGTAATCTTCCATAGCAAGCACTTTGAAGGGGCCTACGCTCTTCGGGGTGTTGGCGCGGAAGCTCTCCATCAGAGCGTCAATCTTTGCTTTTCCTTCCATTCCCTTGAAGGTCTGGGAGATCAGGTTCTCTTTGTAATAGCCATAGGTCTTGTAGAGGTTCTCCATCTGCTGGCAGAGGGTAAGACCTTTGGACTTATAGTAAGCGGCTGCTTCGCAGAGAGCCATAACGGCAACAACGGCGTCCTTGTCTCTTGCGTGGGTTCCTTCCAGGCAGCCGTAGCTCTCCTCGTAACCGAAGAGGAACTCATGGCTGTGATCCTGCTCGAAGAACTTGATCTGCTCGCCGATGTATTTGAAACCGGTCAGAGTCTCGATCAGGGTTACGTTGTAAGCCTTTGCGATCTCCCGGGCCATTTTTCCGGACACGATGGTGGTGACAACGGCGCCGTTCTCCGGAAGGATACCCAGTTCTTTTCTCTGGGAAAGGAGGTACTCCAGGATCAGCATACCGGACATGTTTCCGGTAAAGCTCTGGTACTCGCCGGTTTCCGTGTTCTTTGCGTAAACGCCGAGACGGTCAGCATCCGGGTCGGTAGCGAGGACGATATCTGCATCCACCTCTTTGGCCAGCTTGAGGGCCAGAGCGAAAGCTTTCTTATCCTCCGGGTTCGGGTAGCTGACAGTCGGGAAATCACCATCAGGAAGCTCCTGCTCTTTTACCACATGAACCTGGGTAAAGCCAAGCTCTTTTAAGACGCGGCGTACCGGCAGATTTCCGGTTCCGTGAAGCGGGGTGTAAACGATTTTCAGTTTGTCAGCCTGCTCTTTGATGGCTTCCGGACGAAGCACCAGTTTTTTCAGGGCTTCCATGTATTTGTCGTCGATCTCGCTTCCGATGACTTCATAGAGGCCTGCGGCTTTGGCGTCTTCCTCACTCATGGTCTTCAGTGCGCCGTAATCGGTGATAGACTGCACTTCATTGATGATCTCCACATCTTTGGGAGCGGTGATCTGGGCACCGTCCTCCCAGTAAACCTTGTAACCGTTGTACTCCGGCGGGTTGTGGCTGGCTGTCACCATAACGCCTGCGGTGCAGTGGAGCTCACGAACGGCAAAGGACAGCATAGGTGTCGGACGAAGAGACGGAAAAATGTAAGCTTTGATTCCGTTGGCTGCCATGCAGAGTGCGGTCTCTTTTGCAAATTCCGGGGACATGTGGCGGGAGTCAAAGGAGATGGCTACGCCCTTTTCCTGGGCATGTTCTTTGATGATAAAGTTTGCAAGTCCCTGGGTCGCTTTTCTCACAGTGTAAATATTCATACGGTTGGTTCCGGCTCCCAGAATACCGCGAAGGCCTCCGGTACCGAACTCCAGCTCTCTGTAAAAACGCTCGGTGATCTCTTTCTCGTCGTCCTTGATGGCAAGAAGCTCCGCTTTGGTGGCCTCGTCAAAATAAGGGGAGGTGCACCAAAATTCATAATTTTTCATTGCATCCATGGCAATATCCTCCAGATTCATAATCTTTCTGTTTTTTTGGAAAAAAGTTTGTCAGGACTATTTTAGCATATAATGTAGGCTTTGGTAAAGCGTAGAAAAAATAACGAGGGGGAAACCATCAGAGTTGCGCCAGTCCTGGTTTCCCCCTCGAGCTCCCCCTTCCAGGGCACGCTAGAAAATAAGGGGCTTACGTCATACTGGAAATGCACGATGATATGGTGGGTGGTGTCTCATGGTGAAAGCAAAACCGGGAGATGTTACACATACTGCTGGCTTAAGTTGACTATATATTGCAAAAAATCAAAATAAACCAACAAAAACAAAGATATAGATTGACTTCATATTGTAAAATTTCAATATAAGTCATTAAAAACAGAGAACTCTGTTGACTGCAAATCCAAAAATCCCAAATACAGTCAAAAAAACCCGGTAAATTTTTGACTGTAAATTCCCAAACTCCAAATCAAGTCAATCAAAACCCTAAAAATACATGACCATAAATCCCAAAACTCCAAATCAAGTCAATCAAAATCCCAAAAATACATGACCATAAATCCCAAAACTCCAAATCAAGTCAATCAAGCCACCAAAAACACATGACCACAATCCCCAAAAATGCAAAATCAAGTCAAATGTTCATCCAAATCAATTGACCGCAAACTCTAAAACCTTCAAAACAAGTCAAAATCTCACCGTCATTTCACGCACTCCCAGTCTGACGTAAGCCCCCTATTTTCTGCGTGCCCTAGAAAGGGGGCTGCAAGGGGGAAAACCAGGACTTGCGCAACTCCGATGGTTTTCCCCCTTGCAAGGTTTCCCAGTGGCTTACCACAAGCCACCCTATAGAATCTTTACTTTGATTCAGCCAGAATCTCCAAATTCTTCTGAATCAACTCACACCTCTGCTTCACACAATCCGGTGACCGATGCGGATCCCGCGGCGTGTTAAACAGATAATCCTCCAGTTTATCCACTGTAGTCGTCGCCACATGCATTCTTGTATCACAGGATGCATAATAGATATACACATCCCCATTCTCTCTCGCGATCGCCCCATTGGTGAACACCACATTGGACACGTCGCCGACTCTCTCATTTCCCAGCGGTACCAGGAACACCCCTGACGGCTCCGCAATGACTTTAGAGGGATCTTTCAAATCCGTTCCAAACGCATACAGCACATATCTCAGTCCTGCTGCCGTATTCCTTACGCCATGGGCGATGTGAATCCAGTATTTCTTTCCTTTGAAAGGAACTGCTCCTGCTCCGTTCTTGGACTCGGTCAGCGTATGATAAACTCTGCGGCTGATGATCTTCTCCTCGTCGATAACCGCATGCTCGATGTCATCGCAGAGGCCAAAGCCAATTCCTCCGCCGCTTCCGGTTTCGATGAAACCGTCCATCGGGCGGGTATAGAAGGCGTATTTGCCGTCCACAAACTCCGGGTGAAGCACCACGTTTCTCTGCTGCGGGGACCGTAAGGTCTTGAGATTGTCCAGTCTCTCCCAGTTCTGGAGGTCATGGGTACGGACGATGCCGGCCTGAGCCACTGCGGCGGAGAGATCCGGATTCGTGGTGTCCTTGCTCTCGGAGCAGAACACGCCGTAGATCCAGCCGTCCTCATGCTTGGTCAGACGCATATCGTAGACATTGGTCTCCTCCGGGCAGGTGTCCGGCAGAACCACCGGATAATCCCAGAAGTGGAAGCCATCGATGCCATTGTCACTTTCTGCCACCGCAAAGAAGGATTTCCGGTCATTTCCTTCCACACGAACCACCAGATAATATTTTCCGTTGAGCTCAATGGCTCCGGAGTTCATCACGGCGTTGATGCCCAGACGCTCTTCAAAATACGGGTTGGTTTCCTCATTGAGGTCATATCTCCAGTGCACCGGTGCAAACTCCCGGGTCAGGACCGGATACTGATACCGGTCATAAATTCCATTATAAAAATCACTCTTCTGATTTTTTCTGGCAACAAGCTTGTCCACCTTTGCCTTTTCCACATAATACTGTTTATGAAGCATCGCTCATCCTCCTGATCACTTCCATACACATTCTTCCGTTATGATACGGGCATTTCCAGGGCTCTACAATTGGTTTATGAATCGGCGTTCCGTCCGCCTCCACGCACCAGAACCACTCGGAACCCTCTCTGGGATCGACGAGATATTTCCTGATGTACTCCCACACATCCTCAGCAGCCTGAAGGAACTTTTTCTCCCCGGGCTTTTTCTGCCAGGCGTTGATAAAGCCCACCACCGTCTCCGCCTGAATCCACCAGACCCGGGTGGTATCGTCCACGCCTTTTTCCGCCTCGTTCATGAGGGAATGGTTTACATAGGCCTTCTCATAGATGGCCTCCGCAATTTCCTCCGTAATCGGCGCCAACTTCTCCGTGTAAGCCGGATCAGCCAGTACCTCCAGGCCTCTGTCCATCAGCCAGGAAGTCTCAATATCATGGCCGTAGGAATAAAGGTCGATCAGGCTGTTCCAGGTCCGATCGAAAAAGACCTCCTGCCGTTTCAGCTCCCGGTTATAAACTTTATCTGCGAAAAGATCCATCATAAAGCGGAGTCTCTCTCCCGTGAAGGGATCTTTCGTCACACGGTAAAATTCCGTATAGGCCTCAAACACATGAAGCAGCGTGTTCATCGTCTTCTCCGCCAGTACACCGTTCTCGGAAAGCTTTTCGTTGCTCTCGGGCCTGAAATCCCGGGTGAAAGCTTCGAGATAACCGTACTCGTCGGTCATTTTTTCCTCGATGATGAGCTGCAGGCCTCTCGCGATATCGAGGGCGTCCTTGCATCCGGTCGCATTATAATAAGAAGAAAGTGCATAGATCGCAAACGCCTGGTTGTAAGTATGTTTCGTGGTATCCTTCGGTTTTCCGTCATAGGTCACAGACCAGAACACACCGCCGTACTCCCGGTCGATACAGTAATTTTTCAGAAACTCATAGGCATGATCTGCATCCTCTTTTAAATTTTTCTCCTTGAGAAGCTCATAGGCGCTGGAGAAAAACCAGAGAATCCGGCTGTTTAAAATGCAGCCTTTTTCATACTCTTTGTCAAGCTTCAGATCATAGCCGAGCCAGCCGTAATAGCCGCCGTACTTCTGGTCCTTTAAGCTCTCCCAGAAGGGGATGAGCCTAGTTTTCAGATGCTCTTCGATTTCCTGAACAAACGTATTCATATGAACCCCCTACCTTTTGCCGATCTCCGTATCATCGGCTCTGACTACACTGTTTTCTTTGATATAGGCAACGATCTGATTCACCGTGGTAAATGCAAGACCCACATAGGTGTCAGCCGCGCCGTAGTAGATGGCAATTTTTCCGCTCTCTGCGTCATGAATCGTCGCGCAGGGGAAGGTCACATTGGGAACGAAGCCTCTCTCCTCATACCAGTCCTCCGGTGTCAGAAGAAAGTTCTGGCAGCGGTATTTCACGATGGATGGATTGTCGATATCCAGGATCGCTCCGCCAATGCTGTAAACGTAACCATTGCAGGTTCCACTCACACCATGGTAGAAAAGAAGCCAGCCCTCTGTTGTCTCAATCGGAGCGGCACCTCCGCCGATCTTTAAAGACTCCCACCACTCACTGCTCTTTCCCATGACATGACGGTGTTTTCCCCAGTAGGTCATATCCGGGCTCTCGGAAAGAAAAATGTCTCCGAAGGGCGTATGGCCGCTGTCGCTGGGACGGGAAAGCATCACAAAATTGCCGTTGATCTTTCTGGAAAACAGAACTGGATGGGATTTCTGCCGATGACCGGATTTTCACTGTAACGCCAGACCGGTGCGCCGTGAAACTCCTTCGGGCCTTCCTGCCAGGGTACGTTGGGTACGGATGCCCCTAAAATTTTTACCTCGCTCATTTCTCTATTCTCCTTTGCTCTTGTCATTTTTCAAATCAGCCCTTTACTGCACCTGCTGCCATGCCGCTGTATACCTGCTCCTGGAAGATCAGGAACAGCACGAAGATCGGAATGATCGTGATCAGCACGCCGGCACAGATGTAGTTGTACTGGTTTCCGTAAGGGCCCGTAAATTTATAGAGGGCGGTGGAAATGGTCTTCAGATCCTCGTTCTGCAGATACAGGTTGGACATGTAGTACTCGTTGTAAACACCCACACCTTTCAGTACCAGAGAAGTCACGATGGCCGGTTTTAACAGCGGAAACAGGATCTTGAAAAATACACCGAAATACATACAGCCATCCATGATAGCCGACTCGTCCAGAGATACCGGCAGATTTTCAAAGAACTGCAGGAAAATAAGGCATATTTGAAGAACAGTTTCTGGGCCACGGTGCAGATCACGATGATCACCAGAAGAACGATGGCCATGGCGCAGGCCAGACCAACTTTCTGGTTCTCGTGGGCCAGACGGTTCATGATTACGAAATAAGTACCGGTTCCCATGGTACCGTTGGTGATAACGTAAGGCGGCTCGAAGGCGCTTAAGGAACCGCTGATGGGAAGAAAATTGCCCCCTCCGTTTTAAGTTTTTTTAATTTTTTTGTTCTTTCTGATGTTTATTTTTAAGTTAATTTTATTCTAGCATGTTTGACTTAATTTTCAAGTTATTTTTACTTAAAAAAGTATCTCTGTTACTTGTGTGAAAATTTTAAGTTCTTTTTTTATGTAAATCTTACAATGAATCTTATTGTTTTCCATCGTTTTTCACTGCTTAATCACTGGTTTCTTTTTACTTAACCAATAAAGTTGTTTTTCTAAAATCGACAAAAAAATACTGCCTGTGAAAAAAGATTTCTCCTTTTTCACAGGCAGTATTTTTCATTTATTTCCGTGCGATAGGTTTCCTACACTTTCTTTCTCTATGATCTGACCGGAAACAACGTTCAGTCCCCTTCCGGAAGAAGGATTCTTCAGTCGTTTCATAACCTTCTCCAGAGCGATCTTTACCATCGCCCTGGTATTTACCTCATACGTCGTGATCTTTTTATCCGGGAAACCGGGGTAGAGGAAGTTATCGAAACCGATGACCGCCACATCCCCGGGGATCTTGTAGCCCATCTCTTCCAGCTTCATCATGAGGATTCCCGCCGTCAGATCACAGTTGCAGACAAAGGCCTCGGGAAGCTTCTCAGGTACGGAAAATTCCACATTTCCGGTCCGGTCGCGGTCCTCGATCAGCCACTCCGCCGGAAGTTCTTCCCCGTGCTCCAGCAGCGCCTTATAGAAACCGCAGTAGCGGTCCATGATGCTGCTGGTCCGGTGGATGCTGCCCACATAGGCGAGCTTCTGGTATCCCCGTTCAAAAAGATACTCTGTCAGAAGGTACATCCCATAGAAATTGTCGGCAATCACCGAATCTTCCGACAGCTCCTTATCGTAAAAATCCAGGAAAATGATCGGAAGCTTCGTCTGCTCCTTCATGAAATGAATGTAATCTTTGCTGATCTCTCCCATGACGATGAGGCCTTCCACCTGATTTTCCTCCACCATCCTGGGAAGGAGCAGGTGATCCTCCATGTCGTGCTTTAAGATCTCCACAACGGCCATACAGTTTTTGTCCGTGGCCACCAGAGCCAGCTCCTGATACATTTTCCAATAGAAAGTCGTATACTCCGCCAGGTATTTCTCGTGGATCAGAACGCCAATGCTTTTCAGCATCCGGCTCCGCTCCTGTCTTCTGGCCGCGGAGACCGGCCGGTACCCCATCTCTCCCGCTACTTTCTGTATTCTGGCCCTCAGCTCATTGCTGACGCCTTTCTGTCCGGTCAGGGCGTTATGCACCGTTACCGTGCTCACCCCGATCTGGGCGGCAATATCCGCCAGTCTGACTTTCGCCATTTGTAATACCTCCCTACGCAGTTTGTGCCTGCCGGAAAGTTTCCTCTCCGCCAGGCAAATGTTCTCCCCCGTAAATACAGTTTTTTATACTCTTACGAAATGATACAGCTTACTCTTGAAATCTCCGTGAAGTCCGCGGATCAGGAAGCCAGCCTTCATCAGCATGGAACCGGTATAAACCTCCTCGGTTCCCTCCAGACGGTAGGTCGCTTTCTCGTCGAAACCGTCCAGATAAATTTTTCTTGTAATCGGATTGGGGACACCGAGCACCTGCACATAGGTCACAAGCACCTCACTCTTATCCCCGGCAGCCACAGTCCAGCAGTCGTAGAGATGATTCTCCCGATAGGAAGCGATGCGATAGTAGTCGCCCTCCCGTACCAGATCGTGATATTTATGGTACATTTCCACCTGGGCCGGAATCATCTTCCGGTCTTCCTCCGGGATCCGGGTCACATCAAGCTCATAGCCGAAAGTTCCGGCAAGGGCCACATGGCCTCTGGTCTCAAACGGCGTCACACGGCCAACGGTGTGGTTCGGGCAGTCGCTGACATGAGCGCCCATAGCGGACAGCGGATAAATGAGAGCCGTTCCTTCCTGAATCTCCAGCCGCTCGATAGCATCGGTGTCGTCGGAGCACCAGATCTGGGGGCTGTAGTAGAGCATACCCGGATCAAAACG
The DNA here is from genome assembly GCF_020686945.1 of Fusicatenibacter faecihominis. Lineage (NCBI taxonomy): Bacteria > Bacillati > Bacillota > Clostridia > Lachnospirales > Lachnospiraceae > Fusicatenibacter > Fusicatenibacter faecihominis. Next base: position 101,505 of record NZ_JAJEPR010000007.1, read on the forward strand.
GGCTCCGCCGCCGGAGCAGTTCTCCAGAAGCAGGTTCGGGAATTCCTGTACCAGCCGCTCCTGCATCTCGTAAACGCCCAGCACATACCGGTGATAAAGCTCCTGCTGATGCTCTTTATCGAGATAAGAGCTGCCGAGGTCGCAGAGCTGGCGGTTCATATCCCATTTTACATAGACGATGTTGGCGCTTCTTAAGATCGAAGCCACGCACTCGTAGGCATAATCGCGCACTTCCGGACGGGAAAGGTCGAGAACGTACTGCTGACGGCACTCTGTCGCCTCTCTTCCCTGGATCTGGATTGCCCAGTCCGGATGCTTCCGGTAAAGCTCGGAATCCGGGGAGATCATTTCCGGTTCAAACCAGATACCGAAGGCCAGGCCAATCTTATTGACCTCGTCCACCAGATGTTTGAGACCGCCGGTGATCTTCTCGGTGTTGACAGTCCAGTCGCCTAAGGAGCAGTTGTCGCTGTTTCTCTTTCCGAACCAGCCGTCGTCCATAACCAGCATCTCGATGCCGCATGCTTTCGCCTGACGGGCGATGGAAAGAAGCTTGTCGGTATTGAAATCAAAGTAAGTGGCCTCCCAGTTGTTGATCAGGATGGGGCGTTTCTTGTGGTTGTAGGGGCTGCGAATCATATGGTTCCGGTAAAATTTCTGGTAGCTTCTGGTCATTTTTCCAAGACCGGCTCCGGAATAGGTGAGAATGACCTCCGGAGCCTGGAAAGCCTCTCCGGAAGCCAGCGGCCAGCAGAAATCCTCCGGACTGATGCCCATAGTCATACGAACCGTATCAAACTGGCAGCGCTCGGCCTGAGCCACGAAGTTTCCGGAATAAACGAAATGCATGCCGTAAACCTTTCCGCTCTTCTGGTTGGTTCCCGGTGTCAGAAGAGCGATGAAGGGATGCTCCTGATGGCCGGACTCTCCGCGGAAGGAAGATACCAGCTGTTTTCCGTAAGCCAGCGGCCGGGTCTGGATGTGACGCTCTCTCGCCCAGGAACCGTGAAGACTCAGCATCTCGAAATCTTCGTTGTCCATATCCACGCAGGCGCTGTAAACTTTTTCCACTTTCAGCGTCTCGCTGCCCTCGTTTATCAGGCGGACGCTTCTCGCGATAATGTCCTCTTTTTCAAAAATGGAATAGCTCAGGATCACCTTGAGGCCCAGGATCGGGTCTTTTAAGATCAGATCCAGCGTCTCCACTTCTTCCTCGGTTCCAAAGGAGGCGGGCAGCCCCTCGAGTTTTTTCTTTCCTTTGTAGATCTCGTGGCCTTCATAGAAGATCTCGCAGCCCCGGCGTCCGTCGGCATTGCGGACATTGAGGCAGCTCTCCCGGAAATCGCCGACACCGCCGGTGGGGTATTCGGTCGGGAAACGGTCCAGGAAGGATGATTTCTCTCTTTTTACCACGCTGGGAGTGAAGGGATGCTCATCGATGCGAAGCAGATAATTCTCCACTTCTCCTTCCAGGCGGTCGCCGTAGTAAATGTGGCCCACATAGCCCTCGGTGGTAAGGCCGATGAGATAGGTACTGTTTTCCGTATCCAGACGGAAGATTTTTTTCTCTTTTTCGTAAGAAACTGACATTTGTAATCTCCTCTCATACAATATACGTTTTGCTTTAACCCCCTAGTATAGCGTTTTCGTGCAAGCCCGAAAAGCTTTTTGAGCTTTCGGCCCTGGGGTCATTAAGTTTAATATACTTAAAAAAAGATTAAATGTCAATTAAATATCTTACACACTTTTCGAAAGCCAGTGTAAAAAATTGATATAAATTTCGGGAAACAACCGGATCGGTTCCTGATTTTCCTTGTGTTCCCCGATCATCTGCTCCATCCAGACCATATCGTACCAGCGGTGAAATTTATAGCCGCACTGATAAAATTTTCCCACCAGGCGATAGCCCAGATGCTTGTGAAAATAGATGCTGTCATTGGTGAGGTGCTCGTCCTCCTGATCCGTACAGGCGATGCAGGCGTTGACGTTTAAGATGCCCTGCTCTTTTAAGCCCTCCTCCAGTGCATCATAGAGGATCCGGCCCAGGCCCCGACGCTTCTGATCCATCCGGATGTAAATTGAAGTCTCCACGGCCCAGTCGTAGGCCGCCCGTGTCTGAAAACGGCCCGCGTAGGCATAACCCAGAATCCCGGTCTCATCCTCCACCACCAGATAAGGATAATGCTGCAGCGTGTTCTCGATTCTTCCGCGAAATTCCTCCACGGAGGGCACTTCATACTCAAAGGTGATGGCAGTCTTTTCCACATAGGGTGCATATACTTTAAGAATTTCCTCCGCATCCTCCGGCTTCGCGATCCGGAGGTGAAAGTTTCTCTTTTCCATGTCTTTCATCCTTTCTGCAGAAACAGTTCAGGCCGCGGAAAATCTTCCGCAGCCTGTCTTAAATACTTTTCTTATTTTTCTAAGGAAAGCGCTTTTTCAAAAGCCATTCTTGTCTCGTCGGTTCTTCCAAGGAAAATGGTTCCGCAGTGGACAAAGCCATGGCTTCCAAGCCAGGTCTGCATAGGCACATTATCCCGGTGGGTGTCCATCCGGATCACAGAAAAACCGTTTCCGCGGATCTCTTCTTCCATCGCCCCAAGAAGCTTTCCGGCAATTCCGTGTCTCCGGATCGTAGACAGCACGGCAATCCGGTGGATCGTCGCATAGGAAACGTTGCCGAGCTTCCACTCGCCGTCATAGATCCGGTCATAGTTAGGTTCTCCCCGGAAAGAAAGCATAGCGGTGCCGAGGATCGTTCCATCCTCCTCCCAGACTCTGCTCTCTCCATTTCTGATGTCATCACGGATAATTTCTTCAGACGGATAACCGTCCTGCCACTGATCCAGTCCGGCCTCTCCCATAGTCCGCTGGGCATCATGGATAACTGCCATGATACCCTCAAGATCCTTTTCCTCTCCTGCTCTGTATCCCATGGTCTTATTTGGTTCCGAAGATACGGTCTCCGGCATCGCCCAGACCCGGGCAGATGTATGCGTGCTCATTCAGGCAGCGATCCAGATGACCACAGTAGATCTGAATGTCCGGATGTGCCTCGTGAAGTCTCTTCAGTCCTTCCGGAGCTGCGATGATGCACATGAATTTGATGTTGCGGCCGCCCTGTTTCTTTACATAGTCCACAGCTGCCTCGGCAGAACCGCCGGTTGCCAGCATCGGGTCAACGATGACATTGATACGTTCGTTGATGGACTCAGGAAGTTTGCAGTAATACTCGTGAGGCTCATGGGTCACAGGATCACGGTAGAGTCCCACATGGCCAACCTTTGCGGACGGAACCAGGGTCAGAATACCGTTTACCATTCCAAGGCCGGCACGAAGCACCGGAATGACAGCCAGTTTTTTACCGGAGATAAAGGGAGTCTTGCAGGTCTCGATCGGAGTCTCAATCTCCACATCCTCGGTCGGAAGATCGCGGAACGCCTCGTAGCCCATAAGAACAGCGATCTCCTCCACCAGCTTACGAAACTCGTTGGTTCCGGTATTCTTGTCTCTCAGCATTGAAATCTTGTGCTGGATCAGCGGATGCTCCATAATGTAAACTTTTTCCATTTGTTTTCTCCTCCTGTGTATGATATTTGCCCAAAACTGCATACAGTGTATCATATTCCAGTGAGGTCTGCAAGGAATATCCTTTCTTATTTCAGGATCTCATGAAGCACTCTTCCGTCTGTCCCTTCCATGTTAAAACCAAGAGCCGCTGCAAAGGTGGGGGCCTCATCCACCAACCGGCAGTTTTTCAGGACAGCGCCTTCTTTGATGGAAGGACCGAAAGCGATGAGAGTCGGCGACGGACCACGGTCCGGATGATGGCCGTGGGTGGCGTGGCCGAAGCGGTAATCGGAGGTATCGAAGCCCCGGACCACCGGCCCGTACCAGCTTCCACTGAATGAGGTATAGCCGTCGGTCTCCAGCACGAAGGAGAAATCCCCGGCCAGATGCTCTTTTTCCCGGATCTCTTCCGTGGTATAAACCTGGCTGATGCCGTAGACGCCGGCCTCACAGAGTTCCTTCAAAACCGCATAGGTCTTCTCCCAGGCCTGCCGGTCCGAAGGATCTTTAAGGAAAACCTGGGCGGAGGCTCCGGTGGACTTAATCATGGCCGTGTAGTCTTTGACTTCATGATTTTCTCCCAGCGTAATGAGGCCACGCTCAGCCAGAAGCACGTTCGGGCAAACCACCCGCTCGATATTGATCTGGCCGTGGTCGCTGACGATGAAAAAATCCGTATCTTCGCAGGTTCCCGCATCCTGAGTCGCCTTGATGAGCCAGCCCAGCCAGTTGTCAATCTCGTGGAGGCCGTGCGTCACCTTCGGGCTGAAGAGGCCGGTCTGGTGGCGGTAGCCGTCGATGTTTGCCGGATGAATCATCAGAAGATCCGGCTGGTAATTCCGGATGATACTACAAGCACTTGCGGTGATAAATTCGTCGCAGTAGGGATGAATCCGGTGTTTGAGCATCCAGAGGTTCGGCTCGATGCAGCTCTTCACGACCTCCTCAGAGCTTCCGCTGGCCCGGAAACAATGCTGCGCCGTCTCCGTCTCGCTCTGGGGCCAGTATTCATCGATGAGATAGTCGATCGAAGAACAGTTTCCCGTCACCGGCCAGAAGACAGCCGCCGTGGAGAGTCCTTTCTCCTTCGCCCGATCGAAAATCGACGGAACTTTTACCTTATCATAGAACCAGTTCCAGTCCGAAGAAAGCTCCTTCACATTGCTGAGTTCATTATTTACGATGCCGTGACGATCCGGATAGCAGCCCGTCATCATCGTGGTATGGCAGGGGTAGGTGAGGGTCGGATAAATGCTCCGCACCTGCTCCACCCGGGCGGCCTTTTTCCAGATCGAACCGAAGACCGGCAGCTGTTCCAGAGTTGCCGTATCTTCATAAATCAGCGCGTCCTCAGAAATAACAATCACATGTTTTCCCATAAAAAATCCCTCCTGTCACTTAATCCCATTGTAAGTAAAGGCTTTGATGATCTGTTTGCTTCCAAAACAGTAGATAATCAGTATCGGCACAACCAGAATCAGGTTACCCGCCATGATGAGATTCCACTGCAAGCCCTGCTCCGCATCCTGCTTGAGTTTTTCCACATAAAGCGTCAGCGGACGGAATTTATCGCTGTTCGTCATGACCAGCGGCCAGAAGTAGGAGTTCCAGATTCCGATGACTGAAAACATCATCGTCGCGATCAGGGAGGAGCGACACATGGGCAGCGCCACCTTCAGCATGATCTTCCACTCCCCGGCATCGTCCATCCGGGCCGCCTCGAAGACTTCCGGATTGATCTGCCGGAAAGACTGGCGAAGCAGAAAGATCCCGAAAGCGTTGGCTCCGAAGGGCAGAATCTGGGGCAAAAGCGTGTCGATGAGCCTTGCCTTCGAAAACATCAGGTACACGCTGATGTAGGTAATCTGCTCCGGAATCATGAAAGCCACCAGCACAATGCCGAACAGCGCTTTTTTAAAGGGGAACTCCCTTGTGGCAAAGGCATAGGCCGCCGGAACCATGACCAGCACCTGAATCACCACCACCGACGCCGTAATGATCAGGGAATTGCAGGCGTAGCGAAGAATATTATCCGCACCGGTAAAAATTTCCTTCAGATTTCCCAGCGTAAACACCTCAGGGATCAGCGTAGGCGGCGTCCGGATCGCCTCCTGATAAGTTTTGAAAGCTGTGCTTCCCATCCAGTAAAATGGAAAGACAAACAGCAGAATTACAAAGATCTTCAGCACATCTCCCGGAAGCTTCGGAAGATATTTTCTCAATTTTTCTCTCAGCATCTTATCCTCCACTTCACTGGTAATGTACCCTGCTCTCCAGACATTTGAAATATACCACCGTGACCAGAATCAGGATCACCATCAGGACAACGCCTGCGGCGGAAGCGATTCCCAGGGTATTGTTTCTCTGGAACGCGTAATCGTAAATGTACATGCTCAAGACTCTCGTACTGTCCCCGGGACCGCCGTTTGTCATGATCCGCATGGAATCAAAAACTTTGAAGGAGCCCGTCGTGATCGTAATGAGAAGGAGAAACAGCTGCGGCGACAGCATCGGCAGCGTGATCCGGAAAAATTTCCGTAAGGGTCCCGCCTGATCCAGCATGGCTGCCTCGTCAATCTCCTGGGGAATGGATTTTAAGGCCGCCAGAATGATCAGAGCGTTATAACCAATGGATTTCCAGACATTCACGGCGATGACACAGTTCATCGCCATGGAGGAGCTGCTGAGCCAGTTCTGGGGCGGGATGTGAAACCAGCCGAGTACCGTATTGAATAAGCCATAAGCATTTTTGTTGTAGAGCCAGGTCCAGATGAAGGCGCAGGAAATGGATGCAATCAGATGCGGTGTGAAAATCAGCACCTGCGATACCTCATTGATCTTCCGGTCCGCCCTCATCCAGAGGGCAAAAAGAAGAGCCAGCGTGAGAAGTATCACTACCACCATCATAGTATAGTAGCCCGTGTTTTTCAATGCGGTCAGAAAATCTGTTTTCACAAAAAAGAGCTGCCGGTAATTGTCCAGCCCCACAAACTGTTTCAGCGGCTTCAGCGCATTTCCCTTAAAAAAGCTGAGCCGGACAATATTCAGCATCGGATAGATTGTAAACACCAGGAGAAAGCAGAGGGCCGGCAGAATCATCAGCCAGGAACCCAACCAGTCCTTCCATTTTTTCCTGCGGTTCCGGCGCTTTCTTTCTTCATCCATGATACTCACCTCTGATTCTCCGAAGATAAGCCTCCCGGTTCTCCTCTGTTTCCAGGCGGATCCGCTGTCCTTCCCCGTCAAAAAACAGGACAAACTCATCGGGAACGGAAAGATGACATTCCTCTCCGGCCTCAAACTCGCACTCGCGGCTTTTTACCATCATGATACCGTCCCCGGTCTCCACTTTGTAAACGGTCTCGCTTCCCAGCATCTCGCAGGTGATGATCCGGGCTTTTCTCCGATAGACAGCCTTTCCGTTTTCCGTCCTGGAAAGCTCTGCCCGCTCCGGCCGGAAGCCCATCTGGATCTTTCCGTCGCAGGAAAACACATTCATGGGCGGCGTTCCCATAAACTGGGCGGTAAAGGTATTGTCCGGATCGTTATAAAGCTCTCTCGGATTTCCTTTCTGCATGATTTTCCCTTTATTGATGAGGACGATCATATCCGCCATAGCCATGGCCTCCACCTGATCGTGGGTCACATAGACAAAGGTGGTTCCCAGGTTTTTATGCATCTCGATGAGTTCGGAACGCATGGAGTTCCGGAGCTTGGCATCCAGATTGGAAAGCGGCTCATCCATGAGAAAAACTTTCGGCTGCTTCACCATGGCCCGGGCCAGAGCAATTCTCTGACGCTGACCGCCGGAAAGCGTCGAGGGCCGCCGGTCCAGAAGCTCCGTAAGACCGGTCATTCTGGCCACCTCGGCGATTCTCCGCTGACGCTCTGCCTTTGGAACTTTTCTGTTTTTCAATCCGAAATCAATGTTGTCCCGTACGGTCATCATGGGATAAATCGCATAATTCTGGAAAACCATGGCGATGTCTCTTTTTCCCGGGTCAAGATCGGTGATATCCTGCCCATCCATCAGAACCTGCCCGGAAGTAGCCGGTCCCAGACCTGCGATCATCCGTAAAAGGGTGGTTTTTCCGCAGCCTGAAGGCCCTACCAGTACGGTAAATTTTCCGTCAGGGATGACCAGGTCTAGACTGTCGATGACGCGGACCTGATTAAAAATTTTCGATACATGATGCAACTTTATTTCAGCCATATTTATGCTCCCCTTTTTAAAGATTTCGGGGGCAAACTTCTTTGCCCCCGACTGCTGTCCGCGGCTGGCTGCCGCAACCTTCATTTCTTTCGGCTTCAGCCAAAGAACTCAGCGCTGGTGTCTTTAATCTGCTGAACGGCTTCCTGCGCGTCGATGCTCTGGTCGCAGATCAAAAGAGAAACGGCATCCCAGCAGGCCTGAATGAAGTCCTGAAGGTACGGGCTGTAGGGCTGCTCCTGGCAGTGTCCGGTAGCGGTCTGGTCGTAAGCGACCTTGTACAGCGGATTTTCGTTCCAGAAATCTTTCATCCCCTCGTAATCAGCTACAGATTTGGTCACGGGCACATAACCGGTGTGCATCGTATTGTAGGTCACTTCCTCATCGCTCATCAGGAACTGTACGAACTCCCAGGAAGCCTTAATCTGCTCGTCAGTATTGCCCTCGGAGATGATGCAGACGTTTCCGCCGCCGATCATTGCCACCGGTTTTTCGGCATCATAAGTCGGATACTGGCTGGCTCCCAGCTCAAAGCCGTTGTCCTTCGCATTCTGGCTCAGGGTTGCCAGCATTCCGGAGCTTCCAATCATGCTCGCAAGCTTCTGCTGGGAAAATTCCTCGGTCATGACGGTTCCTGCATCGGTGGCATCGTAGGCTTCGCACCAGCCCTCGTCAACCCAGCTTCTCCAGTCACCAAGGACCTTTTCCATGGTTCCGTCCTCCAGCGCCGGGGAAGAATTTCCGTCGTCTGCAAGGTAAGCGGAACCCAGCTGATAGAGGTGTGCTGCCTGGAGATAACCGAAGTCGTTTCCTATGCAGAGACCGGACACGGAACCTTCCTCGTAGAGTGCTTTACAGAACTCTTCCATCTCCTCCACGGTGGTGGGAGCAGTCAGTCCCTTTGCATCCGCCATGGTCTTGTTATAGTAAAACAGCGGAGTGGAACGGATATAAGGCACGGAATAAAGGGTTCCGTCGGTGTTTCCGTTGATCTCCTGAAAGGGATCCAGCATGTTATTTCTGTCCCAGCCGGTCTCCTCTGCCAGCGGAGCCATATCTGCCAGCACGCCGTCCTCCAGAAGATAGTTTACAAAGGTGTTTCCGGATACGACAACCTGTGGAGCCTCCCCGGACTGAACTGCCAGCTGGGTCTTGGCGAGAATGTCGTTGTAGTTTCCAATGAAAGTTTCTTCCACGGTGATTCCTTTTTCTTTTCCGATGGTGTTGTTGAACTCTTCTACTTCATGCTGAACCACCTCATAGTTTGCTCCTGAACCTCTGGTGTGCCAGAACTGGATCGTGATAGGTTCTGCGGTCTCGTCTGCTTTTGCTCCGATAGAAAACATCTGTGTCTGAGAAAGTAACATGACTCCTGCTGCTATAACAGCTCCTGCTTTTTTCAGTTCTTTTTTCATTTTTTTATCTCCTCCTGCTACATGCATTGATTCTATCTACATACTTTCTGTCTTTACACTTTTCAAAAAAGTGCCTGCACACAGCGGCCGTCTGGTGCCATTTTCAACAGAATCGGATTTATTTCTGACACTTATTATCCGATGGCCTGACTATAGCACAGGAACGAAAAAAAGCGCAAGACGCGCCACGGATTATGAAAGATCGCTCAGATGGATGATCGTTTTTTACAAAAGCTTCTGCATTTTTTAACATTTGGGGATTATGCTGGAAGAAACAGCAAAGGAAGCCCATGACTTTTCAGAAAGGATTTTATGAATACAGACAGAGAAAGAAGTATCTTAAAAATTTTGGTTCACGATAAAAAAGTCACCGTCAAGGATCTCTCCACCCGGCTCTTTACCAGCGAGCCTTCGATCCGTAGGGACCTGGTCTCGCTGGAGCGGCAGCATCTTCTGAAACGCATCTACGGCGGGGCCATCCTCGACGACAACGACGTTTCCCGGCAGCGGATCCCTTTTCTCCTCCGGGAGCTGGAGCAGTCGCAGGAAAAGGTCACGATTGCAAAAAAGGCCGCCTCCCTCGTGGGAGACGGCGCGGTCGTCTTTCTTGACGCTTCCTCCAGTGCCTTCAACCTGATTCCATTTCTGGCTCTGAAAGAAAATATTACGGTCATCACCAACGGCATCCGGGCCCTGATGAAGCTCTGCGAATATAATCTCCGGGCGGTTTCCACCGGCGGAATCCTTTTAAACAGCAGCTGCGCCCTTTCCGGCGAGGAGGCCTACGCCACCATCGCCAGGTACAACGCGGATTTTTTCTTTTTCTCCTGTCGTGGTCTCTCTGACAACGGAGAGCTTACGGATATCTCCGAAGCCGAAGATTATATCCGGCTTCATATGATGGAGCGGTCAAAAAAAGCCTATCTCCTCTGCAACAGCAGCAAATTTTCCACTCGCTGCTTCCACCACCTCTGCCACGCCTCAGAGCTTTCTGGCATCATCAGCGAAGGAGAGGTGCCGGAGGGGCTGGGGGAGTATTTTCTTTAAATCTCCTCTTTTCCCCCATTTCTTGAGCGGATCACCAGCAGCACGCCCACCATGAGGACAATGCAGACCGGCAGGGCGATCCAGGAGAGGCCTGCTGCGCCCGCGGCCTGAAGAATGCCGATGATAAAGTATCCGACGAGGCAGATAACTGCCACCAGAAGGGCGTAAGGCAGCTGGGTGGAGACATGGTTGACATGCTCACAGTGACCGCCGGCGGAGGCCATGATCGTCGTATCGGAGATCGGGGAACAATGATCGCCGCAGACAGCTCCTGCCAGGCAGGAAGCAATAGAGATCACCATCATCTGACCGGAGGGGAAAACTCCGATGACAATCGGGATCAGGATGCTGAAAGTTCCCCAGGAAGTTCCCGTAGCGAAAGCCAGGAACGCAGCCACGAGGAAGATCACCATCGGAAGGAAGCCCTGCAGGGAGCCGGCGGATTTTGCCACCATATCGGCCACGAAAACTTTCGCTCCCAGAAGGTTCGTCATACCGGACAGCGTCCAGGCCATCGTGAGGATCAGGATCGGGGCGATCATGGATTTAAAGCCCTCGGGAATACACTCGGTAAATTCCTGGAAGGACAGTACATCGCGCATCATGTAGTAAATAAAAGTAAAGACCAGAGCCACCGCTCCGCCGAGAACCAGACCTACGGAAGCGCTGGAATTGGCAAACGCATCCACAAAAGAAGCGCCGCTGAAGAAACCGCCGGTATAGATCATGGCTACGATACAGCTCACAATCAGGACAGCCACCGGAAGCACAAGATCCAGCACATGGGAATTTTCCTTCTGAATCTCTTCCTCGTTGCCCTCGTAAGGTCTTCCCGGCGTCGTGAAAAGATCGCCCTTGATGGCGTTCATCTCATGCTTTTTCATCGGACCGAAATCCACCCGGAGAAGGGTCGTAGCGAGCAGCATCACCAGAGTCAGCAGTGCGTACAGGTTATAGGGTATCGTCTGGATAAAGACGGCAAAGCCGTTGATTCCGGAATCAGAAGGAACGGAGGAGGTGACGGCTGCAGCCCAGGAACTGATGGGAGCGATGATGCAGACCGGAGCCGCCGTGGCGTCGATGATATAGGAAAGCTTTGCTCGGGATACTTTATGACGGTCCGTCACCGGCCGCATAACGCTTCCCACAGTCAGGCAGTTGAAATAATCATCCACAAAGATCAGCACACCCAGGATCATGACAGAAATCTGGGCTCCGATCCGGGTTTTGATGTGCTTCGATGCCCATTTACCGAAGGCTGCGGAACCGCCTGCCCGGTTCAAAAGAGATACCAGGATTCCCAGCATAACCAGGAAAACAAGAATTCCCACGTTTCCGGAGTCTGAGAGCTTGTAGACCATTCCGCCCTCTTCATTGAAAAGCATCGTGTTGATCATAAGCTCCAGATTAAAGTTTGCATAGAGAAGGGCTCCTGTGATGATACCTGCCAGAAGAGAGGTGTAAACCTCCTTCGTCACCAGAGCCAGGCCGATGGCGATCACCGGCGGAAGCAGAGACCAGATGGTCGCGTAAGTGCCGCACTGGTACGTCTCTCTGTCTGCAATTGTTCCCGGTGTCTGAAAAGACACCACCAGAAAGACAGCGATAATCGCAATGAAAATCAGCATCGCGATCTGTTTTTTCTTCATTTTCACGTTCGTTTTCTCCCTCTTTTTAGATTTTGCGCCTGTTCCGGCGCTTTCTTGTAGCATCAGTATAAAGTGATACATTCCAGAAATCAAGAACTTTTTCCATTAAGATATGCTTTTAAAAATTCATAGATTTCCTGCTCTGTCGGCGGGCAGCCTGGACAGGAATGGGCAAACTTTCTTGTGCAGTTTCCCACGCCGAGAAGCCCTTCTTTTCCCCGGTAGCCTTGACCGATGGAAATTTTTTCATGGAGCTTCCCAAAAATCCCCTCATCCTTGAGCACGGCAAGAGCCGGAATCAGGTAGCCGTAGCAGGCGCTGCAGGATTCCACCTCTTCCACCGCGTCCTTAAGCTCCACCACCTTACGGGATTCCGGCAGGCGTTTCTTATCTTCCGCTTCGCTCTTCTCGCCGCCGACAAGCCGGATCTCTAACTTGGAAAGATCCGCGCTTCCCACGCCGAGCTCCTCCGCCATCGTGATATAGGGAATGTCCGAGGGCTTATAATAGAGAAGGTCCGCCGCGTGAGCATCCACGAGAACCGGGTCCACAGCCGCCATAATGCAGTTTCGCACCACCGGATTGCCCCCGTCCTCAAAATCCAGATCCCCGCAGATATGGTCCACGACGATAAAATCCTGATGAAGGCCGGCGCTTAAGTGGGCGATCGGCTTGTGAAGGCCCATCGCATGAAAATGGCGCTTCTCCTGGTTTGGAATCAGGCCCTTCATATTTTTCAGGGCGCAGGTCAGTTTCGTCTGGCAATGGCCTTTCAGCACCGGCACATTAATGAGAAAATCAAGGCCCGCCGCCCCGTCGCAGAGGTTCAGCTCCAGCCCTTTACAGTCGCGTACATGAAAAGAGTCCTTCTGTGTATCCACAAAAGAAACTCCATATTGCCTGCAAAGGTCCAGATATCCACATACTTCGGCAGATTCCGAAGTTTTATCCCCAACCCAGGAGCCTTCCAGCACAAGAAGCTGTGTAAAACCTCTCTCCTGAAGGTATTCGATGATACCGGCCACGATCTCCGGGTGGGTCGTCGCTCCCCAGGAAGCCTCCGAGGGAGCCACCAGGTTCGGCTTGATGCCAATCCTGGCATTTTTTGCCGGGATCCGGCTCTCAAGCTCCGCTTCCGTAAGCAGAAGCTTTGTCATCTCTTTATAATCGGTCCCGTAAATTTTCAGGATCTCATTTTCTTTCATAGATCTGTCCTTTCGCAAAAGCAGGTTGAATCTTTACAGATCCAGCTTTAGGTCATTTTCTTTAATCCAGCCATTTTTCCGGAAAGGTACTGCGATGAGAAGGGTCAGCACTGCCGGAAGGATGAAGCAGATCAGGATCATGCCGATCCAGTCAAAGGCTGTGATTCCGGCTTTCGTGCCTGCTGCCACATCGTTGACCCAGCCGGTGTAAACACCGATCTGCCCCACCAGGCCGCAGGTTCCCATTCCGGAAGCCACAGCGGCGCCGTTCATTTTCAAATGGAAAAGACAGGTAGCCAGAGGGCCCGTGATGGCGGAAGCCAAAGTCGGAGGCAGCCAGATCCGGGGATTCCGGACGATATTTCCCATCTGAAGCATCGAAGTACCGAGGCCCTGGGCAAAAAGTCCGCCCCACTTGTTTTCCTTAAAACTCATCACTGCAAAACCGATCATCTGGGCACAGCAGCCGGCTACAGCCGCTCCGCCGGCAAGGCCGGTCAGTCCCAATGCCGCGCAGATGGCCGCGCTGCTGATCGGAAGGGTCAGTGCCACGCCAACCAGCACAGAGACGAGGATGCCCATGAAGAAGGGCTGAAGCTCCGTCGCCCACATGATGGCATTTCCCACAGAGCTTGCGGCCTTACCGATGGCAGGCGCACAGGCCAGGGACAAAAGCACACCGATGGAAATCGTGACGGCCGGGGTGACGATGATATCGATTTTTGTCTCTTTGGAGACAATTTTACCGCACTCGGAGGCGACGATAGCCACCACCAGAACGGCCAGAGGACCGCCTGCTTTGCCGAGCTCATTGGCTGCAGCGCCGACGGCAATCAGAGAGAATAACACCAGCTGCGGCGTTTTCAGGGCGTAACCGATGGCGACTGCCATAGCCGGACCGGTGGCCGCCTTCGCGTAACCGCCGATGGTCACAAGAACAGCGATCCCCAGCTGCTCTCCCAGGGTGCTTAAGATCGTTCCGATCAGCAAGGACGCAAACAGGCCCTGTGCCATAGCTCCCAGGGCGTCGATGCCGTAGCGGCTCGCCGAGAAGACCACATCTTTTCGTTTCAGAAATGCTTTCACTTTTCCATTCATAACTTTACCTTCTTTTTTTATTTTTTCTCTGCATTAAGTTCTTCCAGGTCTCTACGTTTCTTGTTAATCACAGAGAAGAAAGAATCCACCACAAAAACCGCCAGGGCAATCATGCCGGCAATCTCCAGAGTCTGGAGCATATAAAAAGCCGCCATATCCTTGGTTCCAAGAAAAAGCTGATAAGCAGAACGGAAAAGGCCCGCTCCGGGAACCAGAATCAGAAGGCCGGGGATCAGAAAGACCGTCACCGGCGCTTTGAAGACACGAGCAAACACATGGGCCATGATGGCAAGAGCCAGGGAACCGAAAAAGTTCGCCATGACCGCCCCCTGGGCAGGCAGGAAGATCAGGTAAACAAACCAGCCCACCGAGCCCTCCAGTCCACAGTAGAGAAGAAATTTTTTCGGCACGTTATTTACCACCGAAAATGCCAGAATTGCAAAAAATGCACTGATTACCTGTACGATCATAAGTGAAATCCCCCTGTCATAATCATTCCAAGACCGGCGCCCACCACAATGGCTGCCACCTTGATGAGAGACTCCAGCACTTTGGCGCTTCCGGCCACATAGTCTCCCTGCAGCGTGTCCCGGATCGCGATCGTAAAGGCCGCACCAGGAACGATGGGCATGATGGCTCCGATGATCACCGTGTCCACGTTGATATCTATGAGCCGGCTCATGACCACTGCTCCCGCCGCCAGAAGCACGGAGGAGAGCATCGTCTCCATAAAGGCGTTAAGCGAGAGCCATTTGGAAAAACGAAGGGCCAGAACGATGAGCACACCGTCGATTCCCGCCGCCAGAGCGTCCCTCCAGGAGCCGCCGAACACCAGGGCAAAAAAAAGAGCCACTCCGATCACGCCCAGAGCCTTCTGAAATTCCGTATACTGCCTGGAATCCAGGTGCTTGAGATCATGGAATGCTTCCTTCAGCGTCATCTGCCCGCTGCAGAATTTTCTCGAAATATCGTTGACAATGCTGACCGTATTCAGGTCCGTACCGCGGCTCGGAATCCTCTTAATTACAGTCATGGAATCCTCCTTGGGATCGTCCAGTGTGACCATGATTCCGGTGGCCGTCACATAGGCCTCTGCCGTCTTAAGGCCGGAGACAGCCAGCATCCGCTGGATCGTGTCCTCGACCCTGTAAATCTCCGCCCCGTTCTGGAGCATCAGCTTCCCGGCCAGGGTCGCTGTGTCCAGATACAGTTTATAGTCTTTCTTTTCCTCCATTTCTTCCCTCTCCAGTTATTCTTTTTTAAAAAGGCTGAGCACAAAAAGTACCAAGAGCACCGGCAGCAATACCGGGAGCAGCGCTCTCAGAATTGTGAACAGCAAAAACAGAACCGCCACAAGGATCAGAAGAAACAGCCATTTGTTCCACGGATGGCTCTTATCCCCCTTTTCTTCTTCCTTTGGCTCCTGTTCTGTCCGTTTTTTTGAAAAATCCGTGGCCCCGCTTACATGGGTATCCAGGATCGTTCTCGCGATCAGAAGCGGACTTCCCAGTTCCTCCAGGACTTCCTCCCTCGATCTTCCTTTTCGTGTTTCCGAATCAATGTATTCGCTGTAATAACGAAGGGTCTTTGCGACCGTGT
The DNA here is from genome assembly GCF_020686945.1 of Fusicatenibacter faecihominis. Classification (NCBI taxonomy): domain Bacteria; kingdom Bacillati; phylum Bacillota; class Clostridia; order Lachnospirales; family Lachnospiraceae; genus Fusicatenibacter; species Fusicatenibacter faecihominis. Next base: position 117,298 of record NZ_JAJEPR010000007.1, read on the forward strand.
TCTCATCCAGTTCGCCGGTGAGCTTCTGCTCCATCATTTCCAAGAATTCTGCTTTCGTCATCGGTTTCCTTTCTCAAAAAGGCCGCTAAAGCTTTCCTTTAACGGCCTTTTGCACTACTACTGATTTGCCAGATATACATCTGCATACTGAACGCCGAAATTCGTGGCGTCCGTATGACTATTCATATAAATATCCACATGTCCGTAAGGGGTTCCGCGGTCCTCCACGGTATAGATGAGGCCGCCGATCACCAGCTTGGTGCCAAAAGGCACGCCAGCCATGGCCACTGTACGTCCCTGTACCGGAACCGTGCCGCCCGCCGTCGCTCCGCCGGACCATTTGCCGCAGCAGATCGGGCAGCTGCAGTATGCGGTGAGCTTGAATCTGCCCAGATAATTGCCGGAATCGCCGGCTTTCGCCTTGGTGTAGGCCACACCTTTGGCCGCGTTGTCATTGACCTGCTCGATCTTATCCGAATCGCTGTCGGAGATGATCCGGGTCGCCCAGACTGCATGAGCCGTATCCACCACAGAGCAGATGATACCCTGATTGCTGTTGGCCGCCTCAATGGTCTTTCCGTCGCCCATGTACATGACAACGTGATAAACGGCTCCATCCTTCGCATAGAAGATCAGGTCGCCGGGCTTCGCCTCGGAAACCGGGATCTGCATGCCATACTGGGCCTGGGTCTCTGCCACTCTGGGAATGCTGTAGCCGTAAGCAGAATAAATACTCTGGACAAAACCGGAGCAGTCCGCTCCCAGCGTCAGGCTGGTGCCGCCCCAGACATAGGGATTTCCGATAAACTGGGAGGCATATTTCAGCATGGATTCCCGGATGGAATCGGAAATGCTTCCTTTTTTAATAGAAGTGATCGTATAATAGCAGGCCTTGTTTTCCTTCGCGGAAATCTTGAGATCCGCGTAAGAATAAGTGGACTCGCCATTTTCCAGGATCTGATTTTCCACGCCGTCTCCGGTGGAAAGGTACTCTCTCTTCACAAAGCCCCGGACATCGCCGGACTCCACAAAGATCCATTCACTGCCGGCATCCGCCAGTATGTAGCAGAGCGTATTCTGCTTCATGACGCCCACCACTCTGGCATCTTCTGTGCGTCCTTCACGGACATTTACGCCGTCTGTGGTACAGAGAGCATACTGTTTTCCGACCACAGTGCTGCGGACGGTGGTTTTCGTATAGGTGTAGGCACTGTTTTCCATCGGCTCCTTGGAAGCCGTGGCAACTGCCAGGTTCGTCTCCCCTTTTTCGGCAACGTAAGCGTCAGCCTCCGCTCCGGTCAGAAGATCCGGAATCCGCACGAAACCTCTGACCACACCGGACTCCACATAATACCAGGAAGGGTCCTGATCGTTGAGGACATAGCAGACACCGCCTTTTCCCAGGGTTCCCACCACATCGGAACCGGTACCTTTTCCTTCATAAATCTGAAGAGTTCCTACGTTGGCGATGGCGTAATCCTTTTCTACTGTGACAAAACGGAAGGACTCCTCAATGGCCGGAGGAATCACAATCTTCTGGAGGGCAATGAGTTGCTCGTTGGTAAGAGCCGGCTTATCCTGATTGTCCTCTTTTTTATCTTCATCCTTTTTATCCGTATCTTTGGTATCATCCGTCTGGGGCTCTGTATCAGCCGTCGTCGGTTCTTCGGTATCCGGTTCTGTCACCGGTTCTGTGACTGGCTCCGTCACGGGTTCATCCGGATCCACCACCGGTGGAATATCCGTCGTCGGCTCTGTCGCCGGTTCGTCAGGATCGATCACAGGCGGCACCTCTGTATCCGGCTCTGTGGAAGGATCCACCACCGGCGGCACCTCTGTGGAGGGCTCACTGGTCCCCGGTTCTGTAGTCGGTTCGCTGCTGCCGGTACCTGGCTCTGTGGCGGGCTCGCTGCCTGGCTCCGTACCGGACGGATCTGTGGCAGGCTCCGTGCTGCCGGTGGCCGGTTCACTGGTTCCGGTATTTGGCTCCGTGGCCGGTTCGCTGCTGACCGGTTCCTGTGCGGCTGTTTCTGTCTCTGCTGCTGTCGCTAACCCTGTTGTCTCTGACGTCTCCGCATCTCCGCTTTCAAGCCCGGCCGCATGGACATGAGCCGTATGCTTTTCATTATGATCCATAGTGAAACCTGAGGGAGCTGTCACAGACAGGGCAATGGTCACTGCCAGCGTCTTGTATACCTTTTTTAACTTCATTGAAATCTCCTCATGTTTTCCTGCAAACAAAAATCCCCAGACTTCTGTCTGGGGATACCGTGCGTTAGAGGATTCGAACCCCCGACCTTTTGGTCCGTAGCCAAACGCTCTATCCAGCTGAGCTAAACGCACATCTTTTTTCTTTTCGTTCCGGTGTCTCGCTCGGAACAATGAAGATTATATCTCACTACCCAGTTCTTGTCAACACTTTTTTTGAAATTTTTTAAATTTTTTGAATTATTCAGAGCCAAATCGAGATGGCCCTGAATAATTCTTCCGCGCAAAAGTCCTGTCCAGCGGCTATGCATTCTGGCAAGCTTGCTTGCCAAGATGCATAGCCGTTGGACAGGATGCCTCACCCGGTTCCGATTATATCATCTTCCTGCCGCCCGCCGCAACCTCAAAACCCCTTATTTTTTTCTTATGCAAGAACTTTTACAATCTGGTTACAACTATCGATTATTTGCTTCCTCCACCTGGGCCACGCGGGTCACATGAAAGCCCTCACCCAGCACCTCGTTGGATTCCAGAATAATCATGAAGGACTTGTCGTCGATCTCCTTCACCGCCTGCTCGACCAGATACATCTCCTTATTGTTGCAGGCGCACATAACCACCTGCTTATCCTCCTGCCGGTAGCCGCCGCTGGCATGAAGAATCGTCGTGCCACGGCCGGTCCGCTCGTCGATGATCTCCGTGACTGCCTTTCCCTGCTCCGTGACAATGAGAGCAAGCTTACCGGAATTGATGCCGTACATTGTCTTATCCACCACCAGTGACAGGAGCGAATTGATGATCAGACCGTAGATCATTCCATCCACATCCTGGAAAATCACGCCGCCTAAGAGCACCACAAGAAAATCCATGGCAAAAATAATTTTTCCCAGGGAAAGATGAGGCTTCACCGCTTTTAAGGACATGCTGATGAAATCAGCGCCTCCCGTGGAGGAATTTCTCATATAAATCAGCGCATAACCGATTCCCGAAAGCACGCCCGTGCAGAGCGCCGAGAGCATACGGTCCCCCTGATAGACCGGAAGAAGCGGCGCGATGACATCCACGCAGACGGAAGAGATCACCATACACCGGAGAGATCTTAAGAAAAAGCTTTTTCCCAGCACCCGGAAACAGAGAATCGTCACCGGTATATTCAAAAGGATCGTCGTCACACCGATCGGCAGCCCGAAAAGCCGGTAAATGATCATAGCCAGCCCCGAAAAGCCCGACATCGGAAACTTCGCCTCCAGCGCAAAGTTATAAAGTCCCAGCGCGATCAGCATGCTCCCCAGCACCTCCGCCAGGATATCGACCGCTATCTTCTTCCATTTTTCGTTCTGCATCTTTTACATCCTCCCAAAGCCTGTTCCTACGAAAAGAGGTTTCTTCTATTTATTAAGAAGAAAGAGCGACTACAAATACTGATTTTTCCAATCATTATCCGCAATCGCTCTTGTTCTTATGTGTTTAGTATAGCACTTCGAGGGGAGTTCCGTCAATCCATCCTGTTCATCTGATATTTTTTTCGGAAAGCCAGAGGAGTAATCCCTTCGATACTTTTAAACACCGCGATAAAATATTTATCACTCTGATATCCGATCTCCTCATAAATTTCGCAGACACGCATATCCGTATGAAGCAGCAGACGTTTTGCTTCCTTCATCCTCGCGCAGGTAATATATTCCATCACAGTCATCCCTGCTTCCTGCTTAAAAAGCGTAGAAAGATAGGATTTGCTTACATGTAGATATTCCGCCAGGGAAGCCAGGGTTGTTCCTTCTTTCAAATGTTCCTTTATGTAAGTCTGTGCCTGAAATACCAGCTCACTTTTCCCGTGATACTCCTGTTGATCCAGCAGTTCCGGATGCTCCGTCATCAGCTTCTTTACCTGCTCCACTTTTTCTGCTTCGTCCAGCTTCTGAACCGCTGCCTGAGTTTCTTTCAAAATATCCTCTACACTGAATGGCTTTAAAATATAATTTTGAATACCATATGGAATCAGGGACTTTATTGCCTGAAAATCGGCGATGGCCGTCAGAACAATGATTGGCATCGTATACTGACGGGCACGGATTTCTTTTACCAGCGCAATCCCATCCATTTCCGGCATCCTGAGATCCGTAATGATCATATCCGGATGAGCCATTTCGATGACATCCAGCGCCTCTTTTCCATTTTCCGCTGTCAATACCTCCGACAGTCTGTTCAAAGTACAGGCAAGTACATTTTTCATTCCATACAGAATATTTTTTTCATCTTCCACCAGTAATAAAGAATATTCTTTACTCATACTTCCTCCGGACAATACTCCATAAAAGCAAAATCAGCCTTCGCTGACCGATACAGCATATCATGGCAGCCAATTCCCACCATAGCGCCCGTATAAGCCCCTTCTTCCGGATATTCATCGGATATTTTTGACGCATCCCAGACGCCGCCTACATTATACCAGACTTTTCGATCATAAGAAAATGAAAAACTTCCCTCTGTATTTTTCACCCGCACTTTCAAATAGACAAGCCCATTCCCGGAAAGTCTCTGTGTCCCCTGATAACTGGCTTTTCCATGATCCATTATCATGCAGTCAATGATCCTTTTTCCCTCTGTATCGGTAGTGATTCTCAGGTAATAGAAATCACATTCATCATAAAAATACAGAATTCCTGCCATCTGTCGCTCTGAGATCGGTGAAAATTCCATAGCTGTCTCAAAAGAAAAGCAAAAATCTTCCTGTCTTCTCATAAGAAGAGTCTGCTCAAACCGGGAATTAGGCGAATCCTTTCCGACGAGACGAAGCCAGCCGGGTCTTGCAGTAAGAGAGGCCGCTTCCTTCAATGGAATCCGTAGAGAATGAAACTCAGGAAGAACCATTTCCTGTGTAAATACATACTCTTTTTTTTCCGGCTTCCGGTGCTCTACCTCCCAGGAAACCTCTATCTCCTCGCTCGGCTCCGGTCCATTAACCACATAAGGCCAATCGTTTTTCCATGTTACCTTCTGAATTGCTGTCTCTCTTCCCAAAATACAACGCCGGTAAGGTGGCAAGGGGCGACCAGTCAGATGAACCAGATACCACTCACCATTTTCTGTGGAGACAAGATCTGCATGGCCCGCTTTCTGCAACGGAAGATCTAGGCGATTTCTTGCTGTCAAAAGAGGATTATCCGGTGCCCCCTCATAAGGTCCATCCACGTTTCTGGCTCTTGCCACGGTTTCTGCATGGCCATACTCTGTTCCGCCTTCCGCTGTCAGAAGATAATAATATCCGTCCTTCTTATAAATATGAGGTCCTTCCGGTACAGAAATTCCACTGCCACCCCATATTTCTTTCATTTCTCCTGTCAGACATTTTTTCCCCGGATCATACTCCTGCAGCATAATACGCTGAATACGGCCGTCTCGATAATGCCGCATAATACTTGACACCCATTTTCTTCCATCGTCATCATGAAACATGGATGGATCAAAACCTGCGCTGTGAAGGTAAACCGGCTCTGACCATTCTCCATAAATATCCGGCGTTGTCACGAGATAATTATGACAATCCATAAACTCGTACCAGTGGGTTCGCACATTGGTATAGATCAGATAAAACATTTTTCCATCGTAAGAAAGGCAGGGAGCAAAGACACCTCCCGAGGCATCATTTCCTTTCATATCCAGCTGCGAAACCTTCGTCAGCGCCCGGTTGATCAGCTCCCAGTTCTGAAGATCTTTTGAATGATAAATGCATACCCCAGGAAACCATTCAAAAGTGGACGTTGCTAGATAATAATCATCCCCCACACGGATAATAGACGGGTCCGGATGAAATCCGGGTAAAATTGGATTTTTTATTGTTCCCATATAATTCTCCCCCTTTAGCTTTTTACTGCACCAGTCACCATACCTGCCTGTATTCTTCCAGACATAGCAATATAGATAGCAATGATTGGAAGAGCAGAAAGGACAAGTGCCGCACTCATAGCAGCATAGTTTGTGTTATATGTTCCTTTCAGAGATAATAATCCCACGGGCAATGTTTTATAATCTGGATTAGTGATCAGAATATTTGCAAAAATAAATTCATTCCAGATACCAATCGCTGTCAGGATCGTACTTGTGGAAATAACGGGTTTTGCCAGAGGCAGAAAAATTCGTACAAACATTTGAATAATACTACAGCCATCTATCGTTGCCGCTTCCTCCAGTTCTTTCGGAAGCTGCTGATAATGGCCATAAGTCAGGAAAACAGCCATCGGAATAGAGGAAGCCACATAGGGAAACAATAGAGCTATCAGATGATCCACCCAGCCCAGGCGATTCATAATGGAATAGAGCGGAATCAGGGTACAGTGTACCGGAATCATCATTCCCGCAAAAAAAAGACTTACCAGAAGATTTCCCCCTTTAAACGGGAAACGAGCTACCATAAAAGAAAACGCACAACTTATCAGGATTACAATAACAATCGTTAAAACTGTAATAAAAACACTGTTCAGCATATAACCCTGAATGCCTTCCTGCCAGGCCGTCACATAGTTATAAAACCTCGGCTCTTTCGGTAAGGACCATGGATCCACAAAGAAGGAAACATTATCTTTCAATGAAGATAAAATCATCCAGATCAATGGATAAATCGTAATAACTGCCTGCAGGGCAAGAATTACATAAATGCAGGCCATTTTTATCTTTTTGTTCATCTCGATACCCCCATCAGTCTTCCTTATTTTTCAGTATAATGTTATACAGGGAAATGAAAAATACACCAAGGAAAAGCAATACGACCGCAACTGCGTTTCCATAACCGTAACGCATGGAATTAAATGCTGTTCGCAGCACATAGGTTGCCAGCACTTCACTGGATGAGTTCGGACCGCCACCGGTCATGATGTAGACCAGATCAAAATACTTCAGAGAGTTTACCGTTGCCAGAATCAGTGTCAGACGGATGACAGGCCAGATCAAAGGCAGCTGAATCTTTGTGAAAAGCTGAAAGCTTTTTGCTCCGTCCAGCATTGCAGACTCCATGATATCCTCTGAGACATTATGAAGCGCCGTATAATAGATTAAAATATAGTTACCGATAAACTGCCAGATTACAACTGCGATGACACAGCCCAGAGAAGATTTCGGATCACCGAGCCATAAGGGCTGTGCACTGCTTCCAACAAAATTCAGAATACCATTCAGAAGACCAAAGTTTGGATCAAAGATCTGCCCCCACAAAATACCAATGAGGGAAGAAGATAATATAACAGGAAGGAAGAAAGCCGTTCTGAAAAAATTTCTTCCTTTTAATTTTCGATTGTACAAAATAACTGCAAAAAACATTCCAATAGGAAGCTGGAACAAAACACACCAGAATGCCATTTCCAGTGAATGTTTCAAAGATTTCCACACAATTTCATCATGTAAAAGCTCTTTGTAATTATCAAGCCCAATAAATACTTTAGCTGTGATTCCATCCCAACTGTAAAAACTGTCTTTCACCGCCATTCCTACCGGAACAATGATTGCTGCACAAAACCACAGGACTGCCGGAAGAACAAAAAGGCATCGGATCGCCGGACTCACTTTTCTCATATAAACACACCCCTCAAAAGATTCTTATAATCAGAAGCGGCCATTTTCATGACCGCCCTCTGATCCTTTTTCATTGTATTATTTGATCTTTGCCAGTTCCGTTGTTACATCGGTATCCGGATCTGCAACGATAGCTGTCAGTGCAGATAAGAGCTGTTCGGACTGATCCGGCTGAAGCGCCTGGTCCGTATAAGCGATAAAGCCCTGCACACCGTCTGATACATATTGGCTGAACTGATAAGCCAGCGGATCCATATTTTCTTCTTTACAGGATGTCGCAACGGTTGAGAAAGTGCCTGTACGCTCACAGCTGATGGTCTGCTCTTCGTTGCTCATCATGAATTTTACAAATCTCTCAGCAGCTTCTCTGTGCTCACTGGAATTGCTGATTGCCAGAGTGTTTGCTACACCACCATACAGATAACCACTCTCATCTTCAGCTCCTCCTGTTACCTTCGGGAACGGGAAATAAGAGAAATCTTTTGCTCTTGATTCATCTGCTGTGAAGGTCGGAATAGACCAGGAACCCGTAATCATCATAGCGGCTTTTCCTGCTGCAAAAACAGCCTCAGCTGTAGTCGCATCCATGGAAAGATTTCCGTTAATAAATCCTTCCTGTGCCAGAGATCGAAGTTCTTCTCCTGCCTGTACAAAAGGCGCTTCTGTAAAGTTCTTGTCTCCGTAGCAGACTTCCTGATAAAGGTCTACACCACCGGTTCTCTGTGCCAGATAAGAAAACCATCCCAGGAACGGCCAACGATCTTTTCCGCCGACAGCAATCGGTGTTACTCCATTTTCAGAAAGGGTGTGAATCACTTCTTTTAACTCATCATAGGTTTCCGGAACTTCTACATTGTTTTCCTCAAAAATCCGCTGATTGTACCAGACGGCCATGCAGGTAATCGAAGTCGGAATACCATATACCTTATCATCGTATGTAACTGCGTCCAGGCTTCCCGGCACGAACGTATCAGTAAATGCCGTATCTTCATTATACATATCTGTCAGATCTGCCACATTACCTGAATTAATCAGTGTGTGGAACTGCTCTCCTACCCAGTAGGAAAATACATCCGGAAGGTTGTTGGACGCAATCACCGTTTTGATCTTGGTCTTATAAGCTTCCTCTGCCATTCCATCATATTTTACTTTGATATCCGGGTTGGCTTCCTCAAAGCGCTGGATCATCTCCTCATTATTTTTCCGGTCTTCCACGCTTCCTGATGAAGTCCAGTAGCTGATTTCTACCGGCTCATCTGCCAGTGCAACGGTAGAAAATCCTGCCAGACAGCCGCTCAGCATAGCTGCTGTACAAAGTATTGCGATTCCTCTCTTTTTCATAATTACTTACCTCCGTTCTTTTTTTGTTGGTAAGCCTATTATAATGCGCTTTTTATCAAAAGAAACCACAGAATCTTTCTTTAAAATTCCACTATATTTTGGAAATCTTCTTAAAGTTTGATTTTTATGCAGGAATTTGCTATCATATTCAAAAAATCAGGAGGGCAGATTTATGAAAAAGATAAAAGAATTTTTGCTGCGTACTTCTTCCCAATTTGCTATTTCTTCTATTCTTATTATGGTACTTATTTTCTCCGCAGTTGCCTTTAATGTATATCAAAAACTTTCCGACTATATCACGGAACAGTCTGCATCTGCCATCGACACACTGATTACCCAGACTCAGGAGCGCCTAAACTCTACGCTCCGTGAACTGGATTCCAATATGCAACAGTTTTGTAACGCCATGCTGGTTCAGGAAGCTCTTTATAGCAATTCCTACAAAAACCAGATTACCTCCACTCAACTGGCCGCTGTCCGGCGTCAGATTATGCAGACTGTAGCCTATAATGATGCCATCGATAATATTGAATTATTCAGCACCCGCGAAATGATCTATCCCTTTACTCGTGCTTCCATAGATCAAACACTCTCCTCCGCTGAAATTGCTCTAGCAGATCAGCAGAATGGAAAAATCGTATGGCTCTCCAATCCTGACGACTCTTCCCATACCATCCGCGCCGTCAAGAGAATCATTCTTCCTGATTACGATTTTTCCTTTGGTGGCTATCTGGTTTTCACACCTAAAAATGACTTTCTGGATTTTCTTGAGAAAGACTTCAAAGATATGAATGGAATGGCACTGACTCTCTCTGATTCCAACGAGCAGAAAATCTACCAGTATTCCAATCTTTCTGATACGGCAGGCAGTGAACTGCCACAGGATCCTGAAGCTTATAAAATTGTCCAGTCACATTCTCCCTATACAGGCTGGAATCTGACGTTTTATGTTTCACAGACACTCCAGTCCAAGGATATTCCCTGGCTTTTAAAAACGCTCCTTCTTTCTTTTTCTGTGGGCGGTCTGATCTTCTTCATTGCCTGCATTTTTATCTGCCGGATGATCTCATCTCCACTGAAAGATATGGAAAAAGTCATGGCCCACACAGAGGACAGGCTACAGCCTAACCTCAAAAAATACAGTAACACCGATATCAATAATCTGAACGCCAGCTATAATGCCATGGTCGATGCTAACAATCAGCTCATTGAAGAAGTCTATGAAAAAGAACTTCTCCGTACTCAGGCAGAAATCAAGGCCTTGCAGGCTCAGGTTAATCCTCACTTTATTATTAACGCACTGGAATCCTTATACTGGGTGATGATCCAAAATGGCGACCTGAAAAACGCTGAGGTTCTCCTTTCTCTCGCTCGCCTGTTTCAATATATTCTAAAGGGAAAAGACTGGATCTCCCTGGATGAGGAGCTGCATTTTATTGAACAATATCTACAAATTGAAAAATTCCGTTTCGGTCACAAACTGTCCTGGAACTACGAGGTGAACGAAATGCTGAAAGAAATAAAAATCCCTAAGCTCTTTATTCATCCGCTTGTGGAAAATGCCGTTAAATACGCAGTTGAAACAACAACTAAAAACGTTGAAATCCATATTGAAATTAAAGGAACCCCTACTGATTATCAGGTTATCGTTTCAGACAACGGAAACGGCATCCCACCTGAAACCATGCAGAAAATTCTCCTCTCCTTTAAAGAAAAGAATCCTGTAGGCTCCGTTTCCTCCAGTTACGGCCTGGCCAACCTCTACAAAAGGATCCAACTCTACTATGGAAAAAATTCTTCTCTGACTATTACCACTGTCCCGCAATTTCCCGGAACCCAGGTGAAAATGCGGATTCAGATCTAAAAAAATGCCCACCGCTCGTTTTGGAGCGCTGGGCGTATTTTATTTTTTAGCGGATATAATTCGTCTTAATCGCCGGCTCCCTCTCCGGGAAGGTGATTCCGGCTTTCTTTCCGGCCTCGATGCATTTGATGAGCCAGGCCATGTTGTTGCCGAGGGTACGCATGGTCTGGAGGCCTTCTTCGTCCTGTCTGACCTCGTCGGGGGTGTTGCCGTGTACCATGTTCCAGTACTGGGATGAGACTACGGGCATGTTGTTGATGGTGAAATATTTGTTGATCTGGTCGAAGCCTGCGGTTGCGCCGCCTCTTCTGCAGCTGACCACTGCCGCTGCGGGTTTGCCGGCCATCTTGCTGCCACCGCTATAGAAGGCCCGGTCCATAAAGGAAGTGAGCGCTCCGGAAGCGGAAGCATAATGAATCGGAGAACCGAAGATATAACCGTCTGCCTCTCCTGCTTTCTTCACAAATTCATTGACTACATCATTGCGGAAGCATTCGCCGTTTTTGCGACAGACGCCGCAGCCCACGCAGCCTGCCACGGGCTGGGTGCCTACCTGAAAAATCTCTGTCTCGATGCCCTGTTTTTCCAGAGCGGCTGCTGCTTCCTGAAGCGCCGTATAAGTACAGCCCTTTGCCTTGGGGCTTCCATTTACCAAAAGTACTTTCATTATCTTTTCCTCCTGTTTTTCTAATCTCCCGGTCCGGATTTTCCCGATCCTCTCTCCATTATAGCAGAACCTTTTTTCAAACTCAATTTCAAAAAAATACCTTCATTTTTATTCATTCATACCATACCTGTATGAATTATACAATATATTTAATTTTATTATTTTAAATACAGTTTTTCAATCTTTCAGTTCTCAGCAGCACTGCTTCAATGCGGTGATTTGATATATTTTTCACAGTTTTTCTCTTGTAAATTCCTTTAATTTTCGTTACTTTGTACTAAAATCTTGTCTGTTTTTTTGTTAGCTTTATACGATTTTCATTTATTTTTCATTTTTCTCTTGTTTGTTTTTCACAAATCGTTTACAATACCAACATGATGATTCGCGCGCGCAAAAATGAGTCACTATCAACCATACAGAAAGGATATAAACATGAAAAAGTTAGTAGCTCTTATGCTTACCGGCGCTCTGGCATTCAGCCTTTCCACCGGAGCACTTGCTGATGAAGGAGCAAAATCTCCTGACAATGACATGGTCGTAGCCCTTCAGGCAGACGCGACTCATCTGGATCCCCACGTTTCCAGTAACGGTTATTCCAACACCATCACCAACGCAATGTATGAAACTCTCCTGACCTTTAATGAGAAATCCGAAGTGGTTCCCCTGCTGGCAAAGGAATGGAGCGTATCCGATGACGGTCTGTATTACACCTTCGTACTGAACGAGGGCATTCAGTTCCACGATGGCGAACCCTTCAACGCAGATGCTGTTGTTGCCGTTTATGAGCGCGGTCTTAACGACGATAGCCTGACCTTGAAAAGAAGCATCTCCAACTGGGAAAGTGTAACCGCTGACAGTGAATATCAGGTTACGATCAAATTAAAAGAAGCAAACAATACCTTTATCAATAAAATCACACAGGTTCGTATGGTCAGCCCGAAAGCAATGGAGCAGGGTAAAGATTACCTCGCAAAGAATTCCGCAGGTACCGGCCCCTTCATCCTTTCCGATCGTGTAGACGGCGGCTATACCAAACTGGTCCGCAACGAGAATTACTGGCAGGAAGGCCCGGGCGTTGACACCCTTACCTTCACCGTAGTTCCCGAGGATGGTTCCCGTATCGCCATGCTGCAGACTGGTGAGGCAGACATCATTGATCCGGTTCCGGCTATCGACGTTGCCAGAATCGAAGATGATCCTACCATCGTAGTTGACAACTTCCCGGGTATCACCTACCGTTATGTAACCCTGAACACCGAAATGGAACTCCCGGACGGCAGAAAACCCTTTGCCGACAAGAGAGTCCGCCAGGCTCTGAACTACGCATTCGACAGTAACGCTTATGCACAGGTTGTATTCAACGGTTTTGCCGTAGAGCCGACCTCCATCTTCTCTCAGAACATCATGTACTATTCTCCGCAGACTCCGTACACCCCGGATCTGGACAAAGCAAAAGAGCTCATGAAAGAAGCCGGCTTTGAGGATGGTTTTGATGTACAGATCATCGTAGATAACACCACAATCGAAATGAAAGGTGCTGAGTTTGTAAAACAGCAGCTCTCTCAGATCAATGTAAACGTTGAGCTTCTTGCCAACGAGTCCACCGCCAACGCAGAACTGACCAGCGCTCCTCTTGAGGATACCACCGTTCAGATGTGGTATGTAAACTGGGGTTCCGGTTCCTACGAGGCAGACGGATCCATGAGAAATATCCTCCACGGCGATAAGATGCCGCCGGAAGGCTATAACACCGCATTCTGGAACAATGAAGAGTTCAATGAACTTCTGGACAGCGCCCTGAAAATGACTGACACCGAAGAGATCGCAGAAGCTTATGCAAAAGCTCAGGCTATTGCTTGGGAAGAGTGCCCCTGGATCTTCCTTGGAAACAACAACACACTGACTGCTCATAAGAGCTATGTATCAGGCATCAAATATAAACCTGCCGGTGAGCTGATTTTCCAGACCATCAGCATGGATCACTGATCCTGAAATAAACGGTAAGAAAGGGAGTGTTGCAGCACTCCCTTTTTAAATGCTTAATTTCAAAGATGAACTGCCTGCAAAATCCGCAGTCCATCCTGACGGAGGTATGTATGAATCGCTATTTTGTCAGAAGGTTGCTTGCAACCATTCCACTGATGTTCATCATTTCGATCTTTGTCTTCATGTTCATTCATCTGATCCCCGGTGATCCGGCAAAAACCCTCGCAGGCGTAGAAGCCAGCGTGGAAGAGGTGGAAGCGATCCGTGAAGAATTCGGCCTGAATAAGCCGATCCTCGTCCAGTATGTGGACTATATGAAAAATCTTTTCCACGGAGATATGGGCCGCAGCCTGAAATCCAATCTCCCCGTCACGGAAATGATTGCATCCCGTATGCATTACACCCTGAGGCTCGTCGTCGCGGGCATGATCTGGGCGCCTTTCCTCGGAATCTTCATCGGCGTGCTCTGTGCGATCTTCCGTGGAAAATTTTTCGACCACTTCGGAATGCTTTTCGCCATCACCGGCCTTTCCGCTCCCGGTTTCTGGCTGGGTCTGATGGGCATCGAGCTTTTCTCCGTCCGTCTTGGCCTTCTGCCCACCACAGGTCTTGACACCTGGAAGGGTTACATTCTTCCTTCCCTGGTAATGGGAACCGGAATCATGGCTGTTCTGGCCCGTTACTCCCGTTCCTCCATGCTGGAGACCCTGCGTGAGGACTATGTGCGTACCGCCAGAGCCAAAGGTCAGAAGGAATTCTGGGTAATGTTCTCCCACGCATTTCGCAACTCCCTGATCCAGATCGTAACGATCATCGGTCTGCAGATCGGAGGTCTTCTCTCCGGTTCTGTTATCACAGAGAACATTTTCTCCATCCCGGGACTTGGCCGTCTTCTCGTAGACTCCATCGGCTATCGTGATTATCCGGTTATCCAGGGACTTCTGATGATTTTTGCACTGCAGTACGTTCTCATCAATCTGATCGTAGACATGCTTTACGGCGTGATCAATCCGAAGATCCGCTATGACTAATGGAAAGGAAGATTGCCATGTCAAACACAACAAACGAACAGGACCGCAAAGAATTTTCCTTTGAGGAAAATTTTATCGACGAAACTATCATTGCTGACAAGAGCAGCAAAACCAAAGAATTTATCAAAAAATTCATGAAAAGAAAAACCGCAGTCGCCGGTTTTATCGTAATTGTTTTCCTGGTATTTCTGGCCATCTTCGGCCAGTACCTGGCTCCCTATGATCCGGACGCTTACGACTATTCCAACATGCTGGCAGGCCCCAGCGCCGCCCATCTTTTTGGAACCGACCATTACGGCCGCGATATCTTAAGCCGTCTTCTCGCAGGAACCCGCCTGACCTTAGGCGTTTCCCTCTCCTCCGTAGTTGTGGGTGCAGCCCTCGGAACCGTCCTCGGACTTCTGGCCGGTTATTACGGCGGCATCATTGAAAGCCTTGTTATGCGTGCTTCCGACGTGCTTTTCAGTTTCCCGGACATCCTGCTTGCCATCGCCATCGTAGCTCTTCTGGGCCCTGGTATCATCAACGTGTTTATCGCCGTTATGGTCTTCACCGTGCCCAGCTTCGCCCGTATCATGCGAAGTGCCACCCTGGCCGTCAAAGGTTCCCTCTATGTGGAAGTTGCCCAGAGTCTGGGCTGTAAGGACAGTCGTCTTCTGTTTGTACATATTTTCCCGGGAACCATTCAGTCCCTGATCGTCAACTTTACCATGAGAATCGGTTCCGCCATCATGGCAGCTTCCTCCTTAAGCTTCCTGGGCTTCGGAGCAAACGTGACCGACCCCGAGTGGGGAGCAATGCTCTCCCAGAGCCGAAGCTACCTGAACGTGGCGCCGCATATGGTGTATTTCCCGGGTCTGGTAATCTTTGTCACAGTTCTTGCCTTCAACCTTTTCGGCGACGGACTCCGTGATACCCTTGATCCGAAGATCAAATGATGAAAGGAGCAAACTTATGTCCCAGGAAAATTTACTGGAAGTCAAACATCTTCGCACGGAATTTTTTTCCAGCAAAAAGAGCAGCGTCACCGCTGTCGATGATGTGAGTTTTGATATAAAAAAAGGAGAGATTGTCGGTCTCGTAGGTGAGTCCGGCTGTGGAAAAAGCGTTACCTCCCTCTCCATCATGCAGCTTTTAAAAGATACCCCGGGTAAAATCACCAACGGAGAAGTCATTTTCCAGGGCCACAATCTTCTTGATGCCTCCAAAAAGGAAATGCTGGACATCCGCGGCGACAAGATGAGCATGATCTTTCAGGAGCCCATGAGCAGCCTGAATCCTTCCATGCGTATTGATAAGCAGATGATCGAGGGAATCCGCCTCCATACCCCGCTTACCAAGGCTGAGGCCAGAAAAAAAGCGGCCGATATCCTCTCCCAGGTCGGTATCCCTGATCCCCAGCGTGTGCTGAAAAACTATCCCCATCAGCTCTCCGGCGGTATGAGCCAGCGTGTCATGATCGCCATGGCCATGAGCTGCGAACCGGATCTTCTGATTGCCGACGAGCCTACCACCGCTCTGGACGTTACCATTCAGGCCCAGATCCTGGAGCTGATGAAAAAGATCCAGCAGGACAAGGGCATGAGCATCCTCCTCATCACCCACGATCTCGGCGTTGTGGCTGAGATGTGTTCCCGCGTCATCGTTATGTACGCCGGAAAGATTGTCGAGGAAGCTCCCGTGGAGATCCTCTTTGCCAACCCGACCCATCCTTACACACAGGGCCTTATTGCCTCTGTGCCGAAGCTTGGTTCCGGCGTAAAGGTTCTTCCCAGCATCCCCGGAAGCGTACCGGATCTCTCCGCTATGCCCAAGGGCTGCCGTTTCGCTCCCAGATGTAAATACGCCACCGAAAAATGTCATCAGGAACAGCCTGAACTTCTTTCCGTAGGCGAAAAACAGAAATGCCGCTGCTGGCTTAAACACTAGAAAACGAGGGATAATTTATGGAACCGTTACTTTCTTTAAAACATGTGTCAAAAACCTTCCCGGTGGGCAAAACGATCCTCGGAAAACCGGATAAATTTGTCCATGCGGTGAATGACGTCAGCTTTGACGTATACAAAGGAGAGACTTTCTCCATCGTTGGAGAGTCCGGCTGTGGAAAAAGTACCACCGGCCGTCTCATCAACCATCTTCTGACTCCCGACAGCGGAGAGATCAAATTCATGGGCCAGGAGATCTCCCATCTCACCCAGGATCAGATGCGTCCTTTAAGAAAGGATGTCCAGATGATCTTCCAGGATCCGGCAGGAAGCCTGAACCCGCGTATGCGCGTGGAAGACCTCATCGCAGAGCCGCTCCTGATCCACACCGATATGAGCAAAGCCGAGCGGATGGAAGTTGTTCATGAGCTCCTCGGCATCGTAGGCTTAAGCCCGAAACACGCAAAGCGTTATCCTCACGAGTTCTCCGGCGGTCAGAAACAGCGTATCGGAATCGCCCGGGCCCTGACCGTAAAACCGAAGCTCATCATCGCCGACGAGCCCATTTCCGCTCTGGACGTTTCCATCCAGGCCCAGGTGCTGAACCTCCTCCATCATCTGCAGGAGAAATTCGATCTGACCTACGTTTTCATTTCCCATGACCTCTCCGTTGTGGAAATGATCTCCGACCGGATCGCCGTTATGTACCTCGGCTTCGTTGTGGAGACTGCTCCCAAGGAAATGCTTTATCAGGCTCCGATGCATCCTTACACCCAGGCTCTTCTCTCCGCCGTTCCGATTCCGGATCCCGGCCACAAGAAAGAGCGGATCATCCTGGAGGGAGATATCCCCAGCACCATCAATCTCCCCAAAGGCTGTCCCTTCGCTGCCAGATGTAAAAAATGCATGCCACAATGTCTGGAGAAACGTCCCCAGACCAAAGAAGTGGCTCCCGGCCATCTGGTTGCCTGCCATCTCTACGATAAATAATTTCAAAGCCTCAGCTGACCTGCTTCGTCAACTGAGGCTTATTTTTTGCATAAAGTGCTTGAAACAAACATGTGTTCGTGTTATACTTAGGACACGACAGGGGCAGGCCCCTCTACTATTGAAATGAGGTTTTCTACTTATGAATAAAAAAGAAATTGCAGAGATCAAAAAACAGTTCACCCCGGACCGCTGTGCCATCACCCGGATCTGCGGCTGCTATGTGAACTCCGAGAAGGAGAAGCAGCTGGAAATGAAGGAGGCTTTCCTCTCCCTCTCCGACGAGGAAATGTTCAAATATTTCGATATCTTCCGGAAAACTCTCTCCGGCACGATCGGAAAGAACCTTTTAAATATGGAATTTCCGCTTCAGCAGGAGCTGGAGGGCGGCACTCAGGAATTTCTCCTGAAGCTCCGTGACAGCGGACTCAAAGACGAGGAACTTGTGACCCAGTTTTACGATCGGGTGATCTCCTCCTATGATTTCGGCGAAAATTATCTGATCCTTCTCATCCACGCCGCCTACGACATTCCCGGCAAAACCAACGACGGCCTCGATATGGACGATGCCTCCACTGACGTCTACCAGTATGTGCTCTGCAGCATCTGCCCGGTGAAGCTCTCCAAGGCAGCTCTCTGCTACAATGCCCAGAATAACACCATTGAGGAGCGTATCCGGGACTGGATCGTGGATATGCCTTCCCTGGGTTTCCTCTTCCCGGCTTTCAACGACCGTAATACCGACCTTCACAACCTTCTCTACTATTCCAAGAACGCTGAGGAGCTCCACCAAACCCTCATCGACGAGATCCTGGGCTGCGTGACGCCCCTCTCCGCCAAAAGCCAGAAAGAGACCTTCAATTCCATCATCCAGGAGACCCTCGGTCCTGACTGCGACTACGAGGCCGTAAAGACCATCCATGAAAAGATCACAGAGATGGTGGACGAGCATGCCGATGAGCCCGAGCCCCTGACTCTGGACAAATACGAGGTGAAAAAGCTCCTCCAGGAGGGTGGCGCGACGAAAGAGGATTTGGAAGATTTCGACGAACGCTACGACGACTCCGTCGGAGAAAAGTCTTCCTTCCTGGCTTCCAACATCAGCAGCGCCAGAAAATTTGAGATCAAGACTCCCGACGTCGTGATCCAGGTGAATCCGGAACGCACCGACCTCGTGGAAACCCAGGTCATCGACGGCAGAACCTATCTCATGATCGAAGTCACCGATTCTGTGGAGGTGAACGGTCTCAGCGTCCGCCCCATCTCCCATAACAGAAAAAAAGAACCCGATTCGGCTCTTGACTGACACGTTTTCCCATGCGAAAGGGCAGCCTTATCAGCTGCCCCGCATCTTAAAATTTATCCCACTTCTGCTGCTCCTGTGGAGCTGTTTTCCGTCTTTGGAAAGCTCATTCTCGCCTTGAATAGATCACCATCCGCTTCTATATGGAAGCTTCCCCCCTGAAGCTCCACAAAGCTTTTTACAATCGCAAGGCCAAGGCCGCTTCCTTCTGTATTTCTGGATTTGTCTCCGCGCATAAACCGTTCCGTCAGTTCCTCCACATCCATGGTCAGCTCATCCCTCGAGATATTTTTCAGGACGATCTCCGCCTGATCTCCCTTATCATAGAGATTCAGGTAGGCCCTTGTCCCGGGCAGCGCATATTTGCAAACGTTGGTCAGGAGATTTTCCAGGCAGCGGTAGGTCTTTTCCCCGTCCAGCTCCAGATGGATCTCCTTCTCTGGAACCGAAACCCGGCAGTCGATCTGCGCTTCCTTCAGCCGGTCCTCCAGCTCGAAAGCCGCCTGCCGCACCAGCTCGGTCAGGTTCAGCATTTTCTTTTCTATCTTGATATTTCCGCTGTTCGCCTTGCTCACCTCGAAAAGATCCTCGATGAGCTGTTTCAGACGAAGAGATTTCCGGTCCAGAATATCAATATACTTCTTTCTGTCCTCTTCTGAAATGGTCTCGTCCTTCAGAAGATTTACATAAGTAATGATGGCCGTCAGCGGCGTCTTGAGGTCGTGGGAGACGTTTGTGATGAGCTCCGATTTCATATTCTGACTCTTGAGCTCTTCCTCCACAGCCTTCTGAAAGCCCGCCTGTACCTTGTTAAGCTCCTGCTTCAGCGGCTCAAAGATTCCCGCATCCTCCGTAATCACGGTCTCCAGATCTCCTGCCGCCAGTTTTCTGGTGCTCTCCAGCAGGATCTGATATTTGCTCCTGATCACTCTGGTATATTTTTTCAGCACGAAGAAGAGAATCACCGTGTAGACAAGCAGCGCCATCACGCCGAAATTTCCCAGAATACAGCAGACCAGAACAATGACCAGGTTCAGCCCCAGGACCTTAAACAGGATCCGGTCCGAGGTGGAAGTAAGGTCGATATCCTCCAGTGTCACCGCACAAAGTCTGAAAAAGCCCTTTATCTTCCAGTAAATCCATCTCACAGCCTTTACCACCGTACCGATGATCGTCTTCCAGAACCAGCGGACCAGCTGCACGGTCCAGACTCGTTCCAGAAAATAGCGTTTCGGCCCCAGTGTCACCACCGCCCGGAAGCTTAAGACCGCCACAAACCAGAAACTGTAGAGCAGTGTCCAGAGTCCGAACTGAATAAGATAAGAGAACTGCTCCAGCATATAAAACTCATCTGAATAGAAGAAAAAGTCGCTTAAGATTCCCAGCATTGCATAATAAGTATAGAGGGGCGAGAGAGCCAGAAAAATATTGAGCTCCAACGGCATTTTTCCAAAAATCCCGGTCCCAACCCCCAGTGAAGGGATCAGCGGAAGCAAAAGAGCCGCCAGCGCCAGAAGCACAGTCACACAGCCCACCAGAATCGGAAGACCGGACTCCGCAAGAACCGTTCTCCAGCTCACATAGATCCATTCGTCATAGCTGTTCTTATAAACGAAGTCCTTTGTCTCCACATAGGGATTCTCATAATAGACTTCCAACTGGACGTCCGACTCTGTGTCTGTCTCCGTTTCCGCCTCAATGGGCTGATCCTCCCCCAGGTTTGCGGAAGTCTCTGCCTCCGCTCTGTCCCGGTAAACGTTCATCCGCTCCTCAGCCCCCATCCGTAATCTTGGATAGCAGATGATCGTCCCCGCCGCCAGCACCACCACCACTAGAATACAGAGCAGATTGCCCAGCCATTTTTTACTGTTTTTCGATTTTGTATCCAACACCCCATACCACCTTCAAATATTTTGGATTTTTCGGATTGACTTCGATCTTCGTCCGGATATTCCGGATATGCACCATGATGGTCTCCGTGCCGATGGGTTTCTCATTCCAGATCCGTTCATAGATCTCCTCCGGAGAAAAGACCCTGCCGGGATTTCTCATGAGAAGAGCCAGAATCTTAAATTCCAGAGGTGTCAGCGTCACCGGATTTCCGTCCACGCTCACCTCCACGGTATCCTCGTTAAGTTCCAGTCCCCCAACTACATAGAAATGCTCCTTCGGCTCTTCCGTTCTGCTGCCCGCCGCCAGTTTAAGATACCGGCTGTAGCGCCGAAGCTGGGAATTGACCCTGGCCATGAGCTCCATCGGTGCAAAGGGCTTCGTCACATAATCATCCGCCCCGATATTGAGCCCTGTCACCTTGTCGATCTCCTCGGACTTCGCCGAGAGCATAATCACCGGAAAATCGTAATGCTCCCGAAGCTTCATCGTCATCGTGATTCCGTCCATCACCGGCATCATGATATCGATGATCGCCAGATGAATCTCCTCTTTTTCCAGAATCTTCAAGCCCTCCAGGCCGTTCTGGGCCTTGAAGACCTCATATCCCTGATTTTTCATATAAATACCCACGCCGTCCAGGATCTCTTTGTCATCCTCGACGATCAAAATATGGTAAGCTTCCATTTTCTTTCTCCTTTAACTCTTTACTCGCAGTCTTTGCCCTCCCGATATGCACCTCCTCATTATAAAGAGTTTTCCTTCTGAGCACAAGTATAGCGCCTAAAGCAAAAAAACAATCGGCGGAAAATCGAAAGATTTCCAAAAGAAAACTGCCGGATGCAAAGATTTCTCTCCACATCCGGCAGTTCGCCGTCTCTGATCAGGAACGCAGTCTGTCGCTCTCCACAGACAGCTCTTCCACTTCTTTTTCCTGTTCCCGGATCTTCTCAAACATTTCCTGATTCTCCGAGAGGAACTTCTGCTGCCGGACAAGTTCCGGCAGATAATATTTCCGCTTCAGTACAATGTCCTTCGTGATATAGGGCTGAACGCTTCCCCGCTTTTCCGCGTTGAAATGAGCCGCCCGAAGAACCAGAAGCAGGAAATCTTCCTCCGCCTCGTTCTCCACAGCTCCCGCCAGCATGACGTTGTCAGAGACAAAACCTTTCGTCCAGGCCTTGTAGACCGCTCCGCAATAGCTTCCCACGCGGCCGATCAGGATTGCCTGCTCCTCCTTCATCGTGGCCGTCCGGGCGCTTCCCTGGACGCCTGCCGCTCCGTAGACGCGATAAGGACCGTCCTTCTCTTCCTCGTCCAGACGCTGGCCGCTCCAGATTTTTAAGAAGGTTTTTCCCTCTTTCTCCGGCCATTTTTCCTTGCCCGCATCCCTTAGAAGGCTACACTCCAGAAGCCCGTACTCGCAGTCCAGAATCTCCTTGATAACCGCCTTTCTGGTCTGGATTCCCTTCTGACAGGGGAACATACCGATCTGTCCCAGTTCATTTTCATAGACGGAAGGAATTTTCTCAGAAAGCTGAGCCAGCCGTCTTCGCAGTACCCGCTCTCTGGAGAGAAGAGCCCGCTCATCCACTTTTTCCTCTCCCAGGTATTCCTCAGTAGAAAGAATATACTGGTGCTGGGAGAGAATCGTCCGGTTCAGCGTGCAGACCGGGCCGCTCTTTCTGTAAATTTCCGGCAGACTTTTCAGCTTCTCCGGCTCCACCTTCCGAAGGTCATAGAAACGGGTCATGCCGTCCCCTTTTTCCTTCGCAAAGATAAAGATTCCCGTACGCACCTCCGCATAGGGCAGGAAGGCTGAAATCGGCAGAAGGATTACCTGCTCCACATGAAATTCTTCCACAAAACGTTTCCGAAGCTCCACATCTTCCGCCGCCGTCCGGTTCAGAAGACCGCCGGGAACCACAGCCGCGCACCGGCCGTTCTCTGCCACACAGTCTGTCACCTGAGTCAGGAACTGGCTCTCCAGTCTCACCCGGCCCTTATTTCCCTCTCTCGTATAACCGAAGGGCGTGTTCATCAGTACCGCGTCGAAAGTCTTTTCCTTCGCTTTTTTTCCTTTTTTCTTCTTAAAATACTCCGCAGCCTTCTCCGTCGGTCCGCAGACAAGAAAGTTTTCTCTTCCATCGGAGGTGTCCTCGGCTCCGGTCCAGTTTTCAAACACCAGAAGCTCTTCCTCTGATTTCTTCTGCTTCATGGCCGCTGCCCGGAGAAGAAACTCCTCGCTTCCTCCGCAGATATCCAGCACCGTGCCCTCCCCAAGAGGCAGGGCCTCTGCCATGAGCCTTACAATTTCCAGCGGTGTCTGATAAACCGCCTTCGTCAGATATTCTTTCGTCAGTTCCCTTAATGCCATATCATCTACTCCGCTTCCAAAATTTCCGGCAGGAGCCGCCTCTTTGTGCGACAACTGCGTCTTATGAAGGGATTATAACACAAAACCTGTCGAAAAAGATATCTTTTTCTTTATTCGTAGATATGGTCTTTCCGGTAAATCAGATTGCCGCATTTTCCGTCCAGCCGCTTCATCTGCGGGGTCGCCTTCTTGGCGATGAAGGCTTCCATTCCCATGAAAGAAAAAGGCACATCATCGGTGGTTCCGGCCTTTATCTCCTCGCAGAGCTCGATCATGTTCTCCATGATCTCCGCTCCCGTCTCCATATCATGATGAGAAATAAAGACCCGGCTGTACCGCCCTTTCGTTCGCTCCAGCACCTTTTTCGTCGTCTCCTCATAGGCCTCCACAGAGGTGGTCTCCGCCCCGAAAAGGAAGGTAGAATTGTTGCAGGCATCTCCGAGAATCAGGATTCCATCCTCCTTTAAAAGGAAGGCCGTGCTGCCTTTGGTGTGACCCGGATAGGCGATGGCCTCAATGGTCAGTCCTCCCAGATCAAAGATCGTGCCATCTTCCAGCGGAAGAAACTGGTAATCCGGCGTGGGCGGTACAAAATCTTTTTCCTCAATCCTGGCGAAAACCTCCGGTGCCAGACCCATCTGCATATAGCCCTTCCGCTCCGGCAGCGGGCACTGGGCCTGATAGAGACCAAGATCCTTATGATTCATATAGACCCGGTCAAACTCCGGCGCTCCCAGCGCATGGTCGATATGGCCATGGGTCAGAAGAACCAGAAGTTCCTTGTCCGTCAGCTTTTCCACCAGACTTCTCAGATGACCGACGCCCAGACAGGTGTCAATGAGCGCCGCTTTTTCCTGCCCTTCCACCAGATAAAGAAGCTCTCCGGTGATGCTTCTAAGCAGTGTTATATGGTCGTTTATCTTCTCCGTACTGTAATATTCCATCTGTTTTTCCCCCTTTTTCCACCTACTTTATCACTTTTGGAAGGAAATTTCCACAGTTCCCACAATACCCGTGGGGGACAGCGGGCCCGGAAGTCCCATGCCGTTCACATCGGCTCCGATAGCTCTGGCCTTCCGCTCCACCGTGGTGGCCACCTCGATGACAATGCTGATCTCTCCACTAAGATTTCCCAGCTCATAGCGGTAAGATCTGGCTGTCTTCATCCCTGCAGAAATACCATTTACAAAAACCTCTGCTGACTCGTAAACATCCTCAATCGTGAGAACAGCTTCCTTCCAATTCTCCGCCTGCACCTTCGTCTCATAGCGGTAGAAACCGGAGAACTCCGGGTGAAGCTCTGCCATTCCATGAAGGAGATCCGCTTTTTCCTTCCCCTCAAAGGCCGGATAAGCTTCCGCCTCGCAGCGGAAAACCTGGAAATCAGTGAGAAGCTGCTGCTCCCGGCTGCCACTCTCTTTTTCTTCCGTCTCTTCCGGCAGAGTCCCTTCCACGAGAATCATCATTTCCAGCGGAACCAATGAAACATGGACCTTCGTCTCGCCATTTTTCTGTTTTATTTCTGCCTTTTTCAGACGGTTCTCCCAGGCATCATAGATGACATAGCTTTTGTTTCCCGGGATTGTCACCCACTGATCAATGGTTTTTCCGTTATCCTCATTTAAGAAGAAATAGATCTCCTCTTCATTTTTATAATGATAAACCGTGAAGAAGCGTTCCGGCTCCTCCAGTTTCGCCGTACGGCAGGGGAAGTCCCCAAAAGCTTTTCCAAGCTCTTTCACCGGTACACAGGACCAGTTCTTCCGGAAAGCTTCTGCCAGAGCAGCACTTTCTTCCGCGGAACGATCACTGACGCCCAAGGGATAATGACTGGTAAAGACTACCCGTAACCCATTTGCTGCGGCTTCGGCGATAAACTCTGCTACCGGTCCTGTAAGATAATCACAGCCAGACACCACCAGAGCATGAAGCTCCTGGCCATTCACCCGAAGCACCTTCTTTTCCCGATCGAAAACCGTATGGAAATACTCTCTTGCCTCAAAGACATCCGCCGGAAGAATCAGGAAATTGATCTGCGCCTCCGTCAATGCCCGGCAGGCAAGGATATTGCTCTCATAACCGCCGGCCCACTGGCTCTCGCCATGGTAGAGAAGACCTACCGCCGCCTGATCTTTTCCTCCATCCAAAAGATGGCAGATCCGGTTCGTATAAGCCATGAGCTCGCCGAAGACCCGGTACTGTGGATTTTTTCCATGGGCATAGAAATGGGGCGGGCAGTCCGGATCCGGAAATTCCTTCGGTGAAAAGGCATGGGGCACGAAGCGATTCACGCCCCGGGCCAGGAAGTGATCCATGAGATATTTCTCGGTCTTCACACCCATTCTCCAACCATAAGCGCCAAAATTCTCACACATACAACGGCCTTTTTTCCTGGGATCAATGGCTCCCATGGAAGCCCCCATTCTTCCCAGCATGTAATGGTAAAAGCCCGCGTCATCCTGACACATGGAAGGCAGTCTCCGAGGCATATCCTGAGCTCCCGGCCATACCTGGCCTCCGATGTTGTCGATGCCCGCCATGTGCTGACCGGCCAGTCCCCGGAAGAAATGGCCCATGCTCGGCCCCAGATTCGCATTGGAATCGCAGTCCTCCAGCATGTGACCGATATACTCCACTCCATGAGCCTCGCACCAGTCCCCCAATTGTCTCGAGAAGCACTCCTCCACCTTCCGGCTCACAGCGTTCATGTAGGCAGTCCGCATCCAGGCCTTCTCGTGATCGTCCTCTGCCTCACTCCAGAGAAGGTTCAGTTTCCCTCTCCAGTCTGCAGTTCCGTAAGCCTGATCCATGGCCTTCTCCATCTCCTTTGACCAAGAAAGAGGCATATCCGGCTTTCCGATGAGGTCGCCTCCCGTATAACCCGGCGTGTTTCCGACGGGCGGCTCGTCACTGAAAAAGCCTGCGATGACGTTTCCGAAATATTTCTCATAACGGGCAAAATGCGGCTCATAAACCGCGTCGATGAGAAGACGGCAGGAAGCCTTATCCAGGAAGTTGATGTAATCGTTTCTTCCCTTGGCATCCCGGGTGAGATAAATCACATAGATTTTCCAGTAACCCTCCGGCACATCCCAGGTCAGCATCCCGTCCTTCACCTGAGCCGTCAGATCCACCGTTTCTCCGTCTTTTCCCTCCTCTCCCACTTTGCTGGCCAGCAGACGGAATAAATAATCGTCATGCCATTTTTTCAGTCCGGCAGGTTCCGGCGGCATCCAGGGTGGCGCCGGCTGGGGTTTTGCCCAGGCCTTAACGTCAATGGTCATTTCCTTTGCCGGACCTGCCACACCCAGAAGGTTGTGATCCAGATACTGGTGCGTTAGCTCCATATCGGCCTTTAATACCGCTCCGGCCGCATAGCCCGTCGGGAAATGCTGGTCATCCAGAATCCAGACCCGCATCCCGCGTTTTTCCGCCTCTTCCAGAATGATATCCATATCCCGCCACCAGTCCGGCCCTGCAAAGTCCGGATGGGGACGGCTTTCCACGCAGACCTCCCTGATATTTGCCTCCCGGATGGCCCGCATGTAATCTCTCAAGACGCTTTCCTCTTCGCCGCGCTGCCAGAAAAAGGGGAAGATATAGTTTCCGCCGTTTCCCTCCAGCACCTGTTTCAGTCTTTCTTTCAGCTCCATCTTCTTCCCTCCTTACTCCTTGACACCACCCAGGGTGATACCTTTGACAAAATATTTCTGGAAAAACGGATACGCGCACATGATGGGCAGAATACCGATCACAGCGATTGCCATACGCATCGTGGTGGAAGGCAGCTGTTGGGCAGCCTTCGCGGCCACATCCGAGTTATTTGCCAGGAAATTGATGTTCTCATTGATCCGGTTCAGTACCAGCTGGATCGTGTAATACTGGGAACCGCCGTTTTCCGTCAGGTAGTAAAGACCGTTGGTCCAGTCGTTCCAGTAACCAATGGCCGTCATCAGGCCCACCGTCGCCATGATCGGAACAGAAAGGGGCATAACAATCTTCGTAAACACCGCGAAAACTCCGGCTCCGTCCATTCTCGCCGCCTCCAGAATACTGGGGCTGATGCTGTTGGAAAAATAGTTTTTCACGAGAACCACATTGAAGGGACTCATCAGAAACGTGGGAACGATCAATGCCCAGATCGTATTTTTGATGTGAAAAATGTTGGAATATACATAGTAGCTTGCCACCAGACCGCCGTTGAACAGCATGGTGAAAATGCAGAGGAACATCAGGATTTTATGACCCGGCAATTTGTCGTTGCTCACGACGAAGGCAAAGGTGCTGGTGATGACAAGGCTTAAAGCCGTACCGATGACCGTTACCAGAATCGTCATAAGGTACGCTCTTCCGATAGTCGCCCATTCGCTGGCGATGTACTGATAAGCCTCCAGGCTCCATTTTTCCGGAGTAAAGGAATAGCCGTTCACCAGAGCGGTCTGGTTGTCAGTAAAAGACGCGATCACCAGAAGGATAAAGGGAAGGATCGCCAGAAGGCTTCCGATGATCATGACTGTATGGGCACCGATCTGCCATGCGGTGCTTTCTTTCATAACTTTCTTCTTCATGCCGCTACCTCCTAGAATAATGCGTTTTCTTTGCTGAATTTACGGATCAGGGCGTTGGCGCCGATGATCATGATGAAGCCGACAACCGACTGGTAAACGCTGGCCGCACTGGACATACCAAAGTCGCTGCTCTTCATCAGGGCGTTGTATACATAGACGTCGATGGTTCTGGTCACACCGTAAAGGGTACCGCTGTTCATCGGGATCTGATAGAACAGACCGAAATCGGAGTAGAAAATTCTTCCGATCTGGAGCACAAACATCGTGATGACGGTAGGTTTCAGAAGCGGCAGGGTGATGCATTTGATCTGCTGCCATTTACTGGCTCCGTCCAGGGTGGCTGCCTCATAATAGTCCTGGCTGATGCCCACAATGCTGCTGAAATAGATGATCATGGCGTAGCCCAGGGATTTCCAGAGACTTACGAAAGTCAGGATAAAGGGCCAGTATTGCGGGCTGTTGTACCAGGAAATTCCCTTCAGACCCAGTTTTTCCAGAATTGCGTTGTTCACAAGACCGGTCTCTGCGGAGAGGAAGGCGTAAACAAGGTAACTTACAATAACCCAGCTCATCAGATAGGGTAAAAGGATCAGGCTCTGATAGAGACGGCTGGCGAAACGGCTCTGGATCTCGTTGACCAGAATCGCAATGGCAATGGCCAGAACCGTGGTCAGCACGATAAAGGCCACGTTGTAGAGAATCGTATTTCTCGTGATGGTAAAGGCATCCTTGGAGGCAAACAGGAACTTGAAGTTATCCAGGCCGCACCAGTCGCTTCCAAGGATTCCCTTACGGAAATTCAGGTTTTTAAAGGCGATAATTACACCGAACATCGGCAGGTAGTTGTTGCAGATCATATAGATCACGCCGGGAAGAGCCAGGAGATAATAGGGTAAAAATTCTTTCCAGCGGATTTTTTTCTTCGTTTTTCCGGACATAAAGGCTCCTTTCTGGCAGAAAAAGCCCCGGGATGATCCATCCCGGGGCCGTCCCACTCATGACACTTTTCTTTTTACTGCTGTGCTGCTTCCCATTCTGCGTACTGTTTCTGGTTCTCAGCGATGACATCATCGATGCCTGCTGCTTTCAGTGCGCTGCGGAAGTTCTCCATCTCGGAGACGGGATCTACAACGCCCATGCCGAGAACTGCTTTGTACTGGGTGATGACATCATTGACTGCTGCATACTGAGTTTTTACAGAATTGCTGTTGAAGCAGTAGCCCAGTGCTCTGGAGATATGATCATCTGTGATGGAGCTGTTGAAGTTCTTCATTGCATCGTAATAAGTCTCATTCAGCGGAGCCATTACATAGTCTTTCATCTTGTCGCCCCAGACGTTCAGAACTGCGGAGTAGGGAGTGTTGCTGGCATCGATGCCTTCCGGATACTCTACGACACAGTCGCTTCCTTCAACAAAGTTGTAATGCGTTCCTTCGATTCCACGGTACAGAAGGTTTACGATATCTTTGTCTTTGTAAGTCAGGTTCAGGAATTCCATGGTCTTTTCCGGGTTGTCACAGGTGATCGGGATCATCCACTGCGTTACCTGGTAGAACTGGGTCATGGATGCCGGTGCGGAGGTGTAAAGCGGAACCACATCGGTACCAACATAAGCCTGCATGTTGACACTGTGGTTGGCGATCATATCCGGCTCTGCGTTGCTGAACATTCCGAGATAATTTCCGGTCTGCATCTGTACCAAAGAAGAATCTGTGGTGGTGTTGCAGTCCTGGGAAAGATAGCCATTTTCAAACCAGCTGCGGACGGTATTGCAGTAGTCTTCAAACTCCTGGGTCTCAAAATAGTTTACGATCTCGTCCTCGCCCTGACCGTAATCCATCAGAACGCCGGATGCATAGCTGGCTCCCAGCTGATCGGTGTGATCGAAGTAGGAATAAATCGGATCCTCACTTCCGTTTGCTGCGATACAGTGGAAGGCATCTCCCTCTCCGGCCTGAACAGTAGCAAAAATCTCGCTTAAATCTTCCAGTGTGTAAATCTTATTTTCATCATACTCGATGCCGTATTTGTCCAGCAGGTCTTTCCGGCACTCAAAGGCTTTTACACGGCCCATTTTTTCCTCGGTGGGAATACCGTAAAGAGCTCCGTCAAAATATCCGCCCTTCATAGCCACGCCCTCGGCCTCCACGATGTCCTGACCGTACTGGTCTACCAGATCACCGAGCTCCAGGAGCATGCCTTTGTTCGCATAGTTGGCAACGCCGCCTTCGAAAATGCTGATAGCCAGATCCAGTTTCTCACCGGAAGAAACCATAAGGCTTGTGGTGTTGTTTGTCTCAAAAGCGCTGACCGGATAAAAGGTTACATGGACGCCGATCTCGGACTCGGTTCTCTCATTGATGGCATCCTCCACCTTCTGAAGATCGGAAGGGGTGGTTCCCAGAGTCGGGAACTGTACGACTACTTCGTAGATATCGTCGTCTGCGGATACCGGCATTCCTCCGGTGACACCAAGAGTCATGGCTGCTGCCATGGTAAGGGCTGCTGCTTTCTTAAATTTCATTCTTTCTTCCTCCTTTATTGGGATTCACGTTTTTCTTGATGTCTGTATTCTATCTCTGATTCCGCCTTCTCTCCACAGCGGAAATCGACTGTTTTTTTCAGATTTACGACTTTCCGACTTTTGAAAAAACGACCTGCTTTTTCGTTTTTCCGACTCCGGATTTTTTTGGAAAAACGACTTCAATTTTCACTTTTCCGACTTACTCCTCGTCTCCGCCGTGCTCCTTCTTGTACTGCATGGGCGAACAGCCGTAGCAGCGCTTAAAGGATGAGGCAAAATAGGGATAATTCTGATAGCCCACCTTCTCCGCCACCTGATTGACGTTTGCCTTCGGCTCTTTCAGAAGAAGCGCCGCCAGCCGCATCCGCTCCTGAATCAGGTACTGACTGATAGAAATTCCATGGGCCTTTTTGAACACCCGATTGAGGTAATCCTTATTTAAAAACATCTCCTCCGCAATACCCGATACCAGAAGCTCGCTGTCCGAGAGATGCTGCTGAATGTACTCCTCCGTCTGCCGGACGATCTCCTTTGCGGAGCGGCTGCCTTTTCCGGGTTCCATTCCTTCCTCGGGCCCGGAAAGTTCTCTGGAACCGTACTTCACCAGCTCCTGCTCCCGAAGCCTTCTCTGAAGCCCTGCACAGACCTTTTTCACGCGCTCCGCGATGACTTCGTAGGGTGCAGGTTTTAAGATATAATCGCTGCAGCCCAGAGAAATTGCATCCTGGGCGTACTCGAAATTCGCATGGCAGGTCAGAAAAATGCAGGCAATCTCCTTATTGATCCCCCGGATGCTCCGAAGAAGATCGATGCCGTTATCCCCGGACATCTCGATATCGCAGAGCATCAGATGGATCTCCTGGGTGTTCAAAATTTTCAGCGCACTTTCCGCACTATAGGCCGTCCAGATCTTTCCGTCGATGCCGCAGGCCTTCCAGTCAATGCCATTCATCATTCCTTTTATCGTAATCACTTCATCATCCACAATCAGTAAGTTCATCGTCTGCCTCCCTGGGTATTATAATCTGGAAACAGGTGCCCTCTCCCGGCATGGATTCCACCGAAAGTTTTCCTCTGTCCCCGTAAAAATAATGGATTCGCCGGTAAGAATTGGCGATGCCCACATGAATCCGCCCTTCCTTTTCATGAGGAAAGACGCCGTTGTTGATATTTTCCACCATCTCCGGCGCCATGCCCGGCCCGTCATCGGAAACCGTAAAAACTGCCTCCTCGCCGTCCACATAGGCCTCCAGCCGGATATGGAGCTTCTGCTCATAGTTCATCACATGCTTGAAAATGTTTTCCACAAAGTTGTGGATCAGAAGGGGCGGCACTTCCACCTCCAGCGCCTCCGGGTCCACATCGTAGACCACCTCAAACCAGTCCGGATAGCGAAGCTCCGAGATTTCCAGATATTTCTGGATCAGCATAAACTCTCGCTCAAAGGGCTGGAGATCCTTTCCATTCTGAAAAATGTGCCGGAAATAATCGGAGAGATAGAGTGCCAGTTTCTGAATGCTCTGGTAATTTTCGATCTGAGCAAAGCTGTAGAGCAGATTAAACATATTCATGAGAAAATGAGGCCGGATCTGCAGCTGGAGATTGCGAAGCTCCATCCGCTGTCTCGCCAGCTCTTTCTCATAATTTTCAATTTTCAGCGTCTTTAAACGGTCCGCCATATCGTTGAAAGTCTCATCAATGACCAGAAATTCCTCGGAGGCCTTCCGATAAGGAATCCGATAGTCCTGATCTCCGCCTTTTAAGAGGATCATCGCATCCCGGATCGCCTTTAAGGGCTGCACCACCAGCCTGTCCAGATTCAGAATCAACACCGGAATCAAAAGTACATAGAGGATCATCAGTACGATGCAGAGAAGCTGAATCCAGGGGAGCCGAAAATAAGCCTCCGATTTCGGCACGACCAGCTGAATCAGAAGATTGGCTTTCTCCGGGACACAGCTCACGGAAAGTTTTTTTCTTCCTGTCTCCGCACTCCCCGTTCCCTCCAGAAAATGCACCTCCATATCGGAAAAAGCAGCGCTTTTCAGCAGTTCTTCCTTCGAAGCATCCAATGAAAACAGGCCACCGTAATAGATATCTCCTGTCACGCAGACCCGAATCAGCCATTTCATTCCACCGAGCTCGATGAGGCCCCAGCGGGCATAACCTTTTCCCCGCTCTTCCTTTAGCCAGTCGATGAGCTCTGTTTTCACCTGCACAGCCTTCATGGAATTTACCCCGAAAAGATCCGTCAGCCCCGCAAAAGAAGTCCCCTCCTCAGGTCGGTACCAGAAATAGCCGTCCGTCGTGACTCCGTTCTTTGCATTGCTGTTCAAATAAGAAACCAGGCTGGTCTCCGCCCGATAATAGGTTCCATCCCGGATCTCACGCTCTGAAAAAATCTTGAAATCATCCCGCTCCTTCAAAACGGAACTCAGGAAGTTATTAGCCGCCTCGATGCGGTTCTCCAGCTGCTGGGCCGTGAGCCGCACCAGACTTTCCATCGTCATCTCTGTCTGCCGGCAGGCATTTCCGATGGAAGTGCTGGCCGTATAGAGCGCCGCCAGGTTAAAGGGTGCAATAAAAAGAATCAGCAGCATCACAATCTTCCAGGTAATCGAATTTTTTGAAAAACGAAACTTCTTCCTCATAAACTCTCCCCCGCCTTGTGTTTTCTTTTTATAGTATAAGCAGGAACAGCGCTTTCTTCAAGTAACAAAAAGCAGGTGATCTGTGTCAAAAAAGTGTCAGGGATAATGTATGGACAAGTAAGAAATGAAAACAGAAATTCAGGCAACAAAAAAACCCTTGAAAATCAAGGGCTTCTAAGTATGCCGGCGACCGGAATCGAACCGGTACGGGAGGTTAGTCCCGCAGGATTTTAAGTCCTGTGCGTCTGCCAGTTCCGCCACGCCGGCAATCACACTCACATATTTCTATATGAGTAAATGGGGCCTATAGGGCTCGAACCTATGACCCTCTGCTTGTAAGGCAGATGCTCTCCCAGCTGAGCTAAGACCCCAAATTATGAAATTTACAAGTAAGACTTGTAAACGACCCAGACGAGACTCGAACTCGTGACCTCCGCCGTGACAGGGCGGCGCTCTAACCAACTGAGCCACTGGGCCAAACATATACTATGATATTTTCCAATAGAAGTGGACCTTCGGGGACTCGAACCCGGGACCGACCGGTTATGAGCCGGTTGCTCTAACCAACTGAGCTAAAGGTCCAGAGAGCCGATGATCGGACTCGAACCGATAACCTGCTGATTACAAATCAGCTGCTCTGCCAATTGAGCCACATCGGCACGTTAACCAAATATCATAATGACTCCTACGGGAATCGAACCCGTGTTACCGCCGTGAAAGGGCGATGTCTTGACCGCTTGACCAAGGAGCCAAACATTAGAAAAAGGAAGCTTGTTCATCGCAGGTTTCCTTTTCTTAACTCCCCGAGTTGGGCTCGAACCAACAACCCTTCGGTTAACAGCCGAATGCTCTGCCATTGAGCTATCGAGGATTAT